>JAIOJV010000052.1 GCA_019911805.1 Gammaproteobacteria bacterium | reverse complement strand
CCCTAGACTTGAATAGGGAACACTTAAGAACAGAGACCACGTTCACCCGCGGTGGGGACGGCGTAGCCGAGGGGACCCCGCCGGTTGAACACTTGGATAAACTCTCAGCCCCTCAGGCGGTTGGCGGCTGGTTCGGGGCGGCTGACCCGGTGGCCGCGATCCTGGCCAATCCCTACCGGCTGCTGGAGCTTCCGGGGGCTGGGTTCGAGATCATAGCCCCCTCGGCGGGCCTCCCGGTCGGCACCCGGGGCCGTATCCTGGGGCTCAGGACAGACCTCGAGGACCTCTGGGCGGACGTGCTCCTGTTTCCTCCTGCTGCGCCCCCGGCCCCGCCTGGCTGCCTCCCCCTGGTCTCCCGCCGGTCTACCCGTGACGCCTTCGTGGTGCCCTTCCTGCTCCAGATCACCCGGCCCGTGAGGCTGTCTTCGTGACTCCGCGCCGCTGTGCTTGTCCACGTAGTCCACGGCCCGTAGCCCGGCACGGCCCCCGGCCCCCTAGGCCGAGGGGGCCAAGGCCGGGGCCGCGAAGCGGCGGCGGTGGGCCCACGGGGGCAAGCGTCCTGGGTACCAATCCTTCCTTATCTCTGCTACAAGGTGGGCTATATGACAGAAAATTCTATACATTATGCGAAGTACGATCCGGGGCTGAATCCGCACGAGACCCCGGAAAATGAGCTACGACAGCCACATCCTGTCGGGCGCCTTCCTGGGCAATTTGACCACCCAGCCGGCATTGCATGCAGCAGCGCGCCTGACTGACCAGCAGACAATCAAAAACTCAGGATCGGAGCCGTCTGTTCGTAGACATCGGTGATTTTGTGGCCGTCCCAGGTGTAAAAAAGATGTGGCCCCTGGGTTGGCAGTGAGACGGCGGTTGGCCGGAATGCGGCGATGCAATCGCCGCCGGGATGGCGCACGCTGTGATACACAATGCCCCAGGCATCCCGATCGACGGAAAGCAGCCAGCGTGCAAAGGCTTGTGCCGGCACATCCGTATCGGGCTGATGCAGATCGGCATATCGCGGTGCCCGCACGTCGTACATCGCCTTCGAGACCTTGCCGATAAACACCCGCCGGTGGAACGCTTGCGGCGCCAGGCCGGCTATCCGTGCCTCGCGCTCCGTGTGATAGACGGTTTCCCGGATCGCCGTTTCCAATGTCCGCGCCGCGTAATAGACGCCGTAGCTTCCATCGGAGAAACGGGTCGTATAGCCGAGATGGGCAAACGGTGCCATGACGACCGATGCGTTGCTGCCGTGGACCCTATCGCCGCGGCGTACGAGGTCGAGGCCTCCCGCCGCTTGTCGCAAGCGGGGATTGATGCGCCGTTGTGCATGAAATACGGCCCGCTTCTGTCGCTCCGTCAGGTCGGTGCGTTCGAACAGATCAACCGGCGGGTACAGGGTCGGGATGATACGGTATTGTGCCCTCCAGGACAGGCTGCGCCTGGGCGGCAGCGTGGGCTTCAAAGATTGCCCCGCAAGCCATTCACGTACCGGTAGACATCGATGAGATGTTCCATCTTGCCCACCCGCAAGTGCTCCAAGGGCGCCCCCATACCCCATGGCCGTATCCGCCCATCACTGGTCTGATCACTGGTCTGGGCGGGATTGCACAACCACCGCAACATGTTCTCCGGTGAGAAAAGGATGCCGAGGGAATAATAGATGCCGGTGATATACGCCAGCCGATCGAGCTCGTCGTCAGACAATCCGTGGACGGTACGCTCTGCACCTTTGCGCAACTCGTAGAAGCGCGTCTTCCCCGGATTGCCCAGCAGGGCGCGCGCATCGTCTGGCGTAAGGCCCCACTCCTCCGCAATCGTAAAGAAGGCCTTGATCAGCGCCTCGGCTTCCTCTTCGCGCGAAATGTGCTCGTTCTCAAGAATGGCTTCCGGAAAGATATCTTCCCCCGTCTGGCTGGCCGATGGCATGGCTCTTGTCTCCGATAAAGAACTATATTCTTATGATAGTTCGTTACCGAATTAATGCAAGCGTGCCGGCAATGCCCTGAAACTGGGGATTGCCGCGGGTATTCAAGGCGGGGCGTAGGCGTGATAAATGCGGTTTGGGCGTGTTGGATTATCGATGCCATCCAGCGTGAGGATCGCCAGGTCGTCGCACCCTACTTTGCCGAGGATCGAGAGGTCGGTGGTCAGGATGGCCTTCTGAGTGCCGTGATGGACTCACCGCCTGCCAGAAGCCGTTTGACGATCGGTGCACCAGCCGGCCGGTGCCACCGAAAACGATGACACCGCCGATGGATGCGCTGATTCGGGGTCTTGTGGTCAGACCGTCCTGCGTTTGAAGCCTGCCAACCCCAATAGCCCGGAACCCAGCAGCCAGATGGCGGCTGGTACGGGCACGGCGGTCGGCGTATAGGTGTAGTCGATAGTCAATATGGACGGCCCGACGTTGAAGTTGTCTATGTACGGATCACCACCTACGGACGTCCCGTCATCCAGCGTGACCATACGCGGGTAGCCGAAACTGTAGATACCCAGACTCAGTATTGAAACATCGCCGGTACCAATGAAGTTTGTGAAGAGGCTCGCATCCGACAAACGTGTAGTCGCGTCCTCAATCTCCGGTCCGCCGGATGACCCGGATACGTTGATGGTGTCAAACTCATCAAAAATTACGTCACCAACCACGGTCGACGAGAAAAGCAGACCGCCGCCGCCGGGAGTTGCTGCATCGATTGATATCTGCGCGGACAGGTATGTGTACTGAAACTGGGCGCCGGTTTCGGGGTCATCCCAACCGTTGAGACTGAGTGTCAGGTCGTAACTGCTGATATCGAGACCCAATGCAATGCCAGTCAGTGTTCCATTGGCCGGATCAAACTGAGCCAACCCCGTGGCCGGAGTCACGGAATAACCACTGCCTGCAGTCACCGGGATGGTGACGCTGGTAGACATCGTTGCGGCGGTCGCCGCCTGAGACAGGAGTCCCAGTGTCAGCGATGCAGCGAAGGGTAGAAATGCCGTACGGTGAACTTTCTTATTCATTCGTGGTGACCCTCAGGAGTATGTATTTCTATTGCTTGTTGGAAGCTTTAACACGGGTAGCAATTCTCGTACCGCTTCTTGTATTCGTTAGCTATCAGCGCCTTAGGAGGATGGAGAGCTTTTCTTTAAAATTATCTGTAAAGCAATCCGACACATTTGTAAAGAAACCCGATACATTTGTGCCTGAACGTAATTAAGCAATCGAGTCTGGAAGTGCCGTCATGGCGCAGCACGCACAAGCACGCCTGCTCACCGGGTTTTCACTCCTGCACGGACTCCATCACGGCGCTGTAGTTGCCATGACGTGCTGCACCGTTAAGTTTGGCGCGTCGATAGAGTGCGGCCTGGGTGCTGGCGGCATTGCCTGCATCGCCTTTCCAGGCCTGTAAGGCGGGCTGCTGCAATGCGCGGCCATAAGAAAAGCTCAGTTCCCAGGGTTGCGGTGGCAGACAGTTCATGGCATTGAGGTTGGCGGTCGCCTCCTCCGGTGTCAGCCCACCGGACAGAAAATTGATGCTGGGAACGGCCGCCGGTACGGTACGCCGCAACACCCTGACCGTCCGCTCTGCCACCTCCTCCGGGCTGGCCTTCTGGGCGTGCGTTTTACCCGGGATCACCATGTTGGGCTTCAGCAGCATGTGCTCCAGGACCACGTGATGGCGGTGTAGTGCATGAAATACCTCATGCAGCACCGCTGCGGTGACTTCAGCGCACCGGTCGATGCTGTGATCGCCATCGATGAGCACTTCCGGTTCAACGATAGGCACAATGCCCAGTGTCTGACAGACGGCGGCATAACGGGCCAGGACCTCGGCATTGGCCTCGACGGCCAGGCGACTCGGGGTGGTTGCGGAGATGTGGTACACATCGCGCCATTTGGCAAATCGGGCGCCCTGCTTCTTGTAGCCCTCCAGACGCTGTGCCAGACCATCCAGGCCCTCGGTGATTTCATCTCCGGGCGCGTTGGCCAGCGCGAGTTTACCCTTGTCGACCTTGATGCCTGGCACGATGCCTTGTTGCATGGCGAGCGCCGGCAGCGCTGTACCGTCATCCGCTTTTTGCCCGAGGGTTTCTTCAAACAGGATGATGCCACTGATAAATTCACCAAGACCCGGTGTCGCCAATATCATGCTGCGGTAACTGCGGCGATTCTCCTCGGTCGATTCCACCCCGATCGCCTTGAAGCGTTTCGCGATCGTCGGGCTGCTTTCATCGACAGCCAGGATACCTTTACCCTTCTGTACCATCGCCTCGACCGTTGCCTGCAGCTGATCTTGAAGTTTCATAACGAGCGTCCTCTTTGCGGCTTGAATATCAAATCGGATCTCTGGTGGGAACTGTTTTAAAAAACCCGACGGGTGTGACATGCTCAGGGTCGCGGAACCAGGCCATCGACCGACCCGCCCTCGACCTTTTTCACTATAGCCCGTTTATGTCCACGGGCACGCAGGTGTACAGCATGGACTTCAGCCAGGAATTCTCTCTGGACCCGGACGTCACCTACCTGAACCATGCGGCCGTCGCGCCCTGGCCGGTGCGCACGGCGGCGGCCGTCATGGCGTTCGCCGCCGAAAACCGCAGTCGTGGCGCGCAGCACTATCCCGCCTGGATGGAGGTCGAACAGCGTTTGCGGCAACGGCTGCAGGAGCTGATCCACGCCCGCTCGAGCGATGAGATCGCCTTGCTCAAGAGCACCTCCGAGGGTCTCTCGGTCATCGCCCACGGATTGGATTGGCGGTCTGGCGACAACGTGGTCATCCCGGCACAGGAGTTCCCATCCAATCGCATCGTCTGGGAATCACTGGATGGCTACGGTGTCCAGGTCCGGGCGGTCGATCTGTACGCCACGGACGATCCGGAGGCGGCCTTGCTCGCGGCCATCGACGCCCGGACCCGCCTGCTGTCGGTCAGCTGGGTCCAGTACGACACCGGCCTGCGGGTGGATCTGACCCGGCTCGGCCGGGCCTGCGAGGCCGCCGAGGTCCTGTTCTGCATCGACGCCATTCAAGGCCTCGGGGCGTTGCCGCTGGACGTGCGCGCCGCCCGCGCCGACTTCGTGGTCGCCGATGGTCACAAGTGGCTGTTGGGCCCCGAAGGCCTGGCCTTGTTCTACTGCCGGCGCGAGCTGCTGGAGCGGTTACGCCTGCGACAGTTCGGCTGGCATATGGTCGAACACATGGGGGATTTCTCCCGCCAGGACTGGGTGCCGGCAAGCTCGGCACGCCGCTTCGAATGCGGCAGTCCCAACATGCTGGGCATCCACGGTCTGGAGGCCAGTCTGGGCTTGCTGGCGGACGTGGGGGGCGATGCAATAGCTGAGATAATTTTTAGTAATACATCTTATTCGATTGATTATATTAATAATAATAAAAAAGAGTATAACCTGCTGACCCCAGCCGCCGCGGCGGCCCATGCCGGCATCGTCAGTTTCAGGCCCCGCCAGCGGGATGCCGCGGAGATCCACGGGCGGCTGCAGGCGGCCGGCGTGGTGTGCTCTCTGCGCTCGGGCGCCCTGCGCTTCTCACCTCATTTCCACACCCCACGCGCGCATCTGGACCGGGCGCTGGCACTGCTCTGAACCACACCCTGGCCGCCGGCCTGCTCAGCACCACCACTTGTGCCCTGCTAAAAACTATAGGCACACTCACAGACGTGGGTCGCAACTCCCTTACGGTCGGTGGCAGGTTCAACGCTCGTAACGACCTCGTCAGTGTAGGAGGTTCGCTATGCTGCCCGTCGCTGTCGAATTCGCACTGCTGCTCGGATGCGTCTGGGGACTCGCCGCCTGGCGTGTGCCCGGGTGGGTCTGGCTGACGGCGGGCGCGCTCTACCTGCTGAGCTGGGGCCTGTGGCGTGATGGCAATGCCGTGCTGCTCACCTTCGCGTGGGTCGCCTTCCTGCCCGTGGCCTGTCTGCTCGGCATCCCCCCCTTGCGACGGCGCTTCATCAGCGGACATCTGCGGTCCTGGTTCGCGCGCGTCAGCCCCGAGATGTCGATCACCGAGCGGCAGGCGCTGGAGGCCGGCACGGTCTGGTGGGACGGGGATCTCTTCAGCGGCGCCCCGGACTGGCAGCGTCTGCTCGGGTTTCCCGCCCCGGTTCGCAACGCGCAGGAGCAGGCGTTCATCGACGGTCCGGTCGATGCACTCTGCCGCATGCTGGATGACTGGCAGATCACCCATGAACTGCACGACCTGCCACCGCCGGTGTGGCAGTTCATCAAGGACAACGGTTTCTTCGGCATGATCATCCCACGCCGCTACGGCGGCCTGGAGTTCAGTGCGCTGGCGCATTCCGATGTGGTGATGAAGATCGCCAGCCGCAGCATTACTGCGGCCGTCACCGTGATGGTGCCCAACTCGCTGGGACCGGCCAAGCTCCTGCTCCACTACGGCACCGACGCGCAGAAGGAACATTATCTGCCACGCCTGGCGCGCGGCCAGGAGGTGCCCTGCTTTGCGCTGACCGGGCCCGAGGCCGGCTCGGATGCCGGCGCGATGCCGGATACGGGCAGTGTCTGCCGCGGTGAGTTTCAGGGGCGTCCGGATGTGCTGGGCATTCGTCTCGATTGGGACAAGCGCTATATCACCCTGGGACCGGTGGCGACGGTGCTGGGCCTCGCCTTCAAGCTCTACGATCCCGATCATCTGCTGGGGGAACGCGAGGAACTCGGCATCACGCTGGCACTGATCCCCACCGACACGCCGGGTATTCGCATCGGGCGTCGGCATTTCCCGCTGAACGCGGCGTTCCAGAACGGTCCCACGCAGGGGCACAATGTATTCATCCCGCTGAATTGGATCATCGGGGGGCCGGAACGCATCGGCCAGGGCTGGATCATGCTGATGGAGTGTCTGGCCGATGGCCGCTCGATCTCCCTGCCGGCGTTGAGCACGGGCGCCGGCAAACTCGCCAGCCGGGCGACCGGCGCCTACGCCGCGGTGCGCAAGCAGTTCAAGCTGCCGATCGGCCGCTTCGAGGGCGTGCGCGAGCCGCTGGCGCGGATCGCCGGCAACACCTATCTGATGGATGCCGCGCGGGAACTGACCTGTACGGCCGTGGATCTCGGCGAACGCCCGTCGGTCGCCTCCGCCATCGTCAAGTATCATCTCACCGAACGCATGCGCAGCCTCATCAACGATGCCATGGACGTGCAGGGCGGCAGTGGGATCTGCCTGGGACCGCGCAATTTCCTCGGCCGGGTCTACCAGGCCCTGCCCATCAGCATCACCGTCGAGGGCGCGAACATCCTCACCCGCAACTTGATTATTTTTGGTCAGGGCGCGCTGCGCTGTCATCCCTATGTACTGCAGGAGATCCAGGCCGCCGCGGATGCCGATCCCGTCCGCGGCGTGCGCAATTTCGACCGCGCCCTGTTCGGCCATGCACGGCTGCTGCTCAGCAATGCCAGTCGCACCCTCTGGCATGGCCTGACCGGCGCGCGCCTGGTCCGGGCGCCTGATAAAAACCATGCAACGAAATGGTATCGTGAGTTCGGCCGTATGAGCACGGTGTTCGCCCTGTTCGCCGATGTGTCCATGTTGCTACTGGGCGGCGATCTGAAGCGCCGGGAGCGCCTCTCCGCGCGGCTGGGGGATGGGCTGAGTTTTCTCTATCTGGGCTCGGCCGCACTGAAACGATTTCATGACCAGGGCGCGCCGGCGGGTGATCATGCCTTGCTGGACTGGAGTTGCCAGACCTGCCTGTTCGACATGCAGCAGAGCCTGCTCGCGTTGCTGGAGAACTTTCCGTCGCGGGCCGTCGCCCATCTCCTGCGGCTCTGGGCCTTTCCATTCGGCCGGCCCTATCAGCGCCCGAGCGACCGGCTCACGGACGCCGTCGCGGCCTCGATTCTGCAACCCGGCGAGGTCCGCGAGCGTCTGACGCGTGGCCTGTTCGTGCCGACGGATCCACTCGATCCTCTGATCCGCCTGGAGGATGCGCTGGTGCAGACCCTGGCGGCCGAGCCCATACTCGTGCGCATCCGCGCTGCCATGCGCGCGGGGCGGCTGCCCCCCGGAGATCCCGAAGCGAGTGTCGATGCCGCGGTGCAGGCCGGCCTCGTCAACGCCGACGAGGCCACGATCGTGCAAGCGGCCATCGCGGTGCGCCGCCAGGTCATCGCAGTCGATGATTTTCCGCCGGAATACCTCAGCCCGGAGATGTCACCATGGAACAGCGACCCGCAGGATACGGCTTCGGCCGCCCGGTCTATGTAGTCGATGGCGCACGCACGCCCTGTCTCAAGGCGCGTGGTGTGCCGGGGCCGTTCAGCGCGGCCGAACTGGCCACCCAGGCCGCCCGCAGCCTGCTGCTCCGGCAGCCGTTTGCGCCGACCGCCTTCGATGAAGTGATCGCGGGCTGTGTCATGCCGGGCCCGGACGAGGCCAACATCACCCGCGTCGTGGCGCTGCGTCTTGGCTGCGGCGAACGCGTCCCTGCCTTCACGGTGCAGCGCAATTGCGCCTCGGGCATGCAGG
The DNA here is from genome assembly GCA_019911805.1 of Gammaproteobacteria bacterium. NCBI lineage: Bacteria > Pseudomonadati > Pseudomonadota > Gammaproteobacteria > Gammaproteobacteria bacterium. The sequence continues at coordinate 227,784 of JAIOJV010000052.1, read as the reverse complement.
CCCTCGACAGCGCGGCGCGCAATATCGGCAGTGGCCGCGCCGAGCTGGTGCTCGCCGGTGGCATCGAGGCCATGAGCCATGCACCGGTACTGCTCGGCAACGCCATGGTGGCCTGGCTCGCCGGCTGGTCCCGCGCCAAGGGCATGGCCGCCCGCGCCAAGGCACTCGCGCGACTGCGCCCGGCGTACTTCACGCCCGTCATCGGGCTGCTCCGTGGGCTGACGGATCCCGTGGTCGGTCTCTCCATGGGCCAGACGGCCGAGATCCTCGCCCACCGCTTCGACATCGGCCGCGAACAGATGGACGCATACGCCCTGGCCAGCCATCAGCGGTTGGCGGCCGCCCAGGACCAGGGTCATCTCGACGAGATCGAAGTCATCTACGCCCGGGACGGTACCTGCTACGGTGCCGATGACGGGCTGCGCCGCGAGACGGACATGGCCGCGCTCGGAAGGCTCAAGCCGGTGTTCGACCGGCCGTTCGGCAAGGTCACGGCCGGCAACAGTGCGCAGGTGACCGACGGTGCGGCCTGGCTCATCCTCGCGTCCGAGGAGGCGGTTCAACGCCATGGATTGCCGGTGCTGGCGCGCTTGGTCGACAGCGAATGGGCGGGGCTCGATCCGGCCCAGATGGGGTTGGGCCCGGTGCATGCGATGGCGCCCCTGCTCATGCGGCATGGGTATGACAGCGGCGACATCGACTACTGGGAGATCAACGAGGCCTTTGCGGCCCAGGTGCTGGCCTGCCTGGCGGCGTGGAACGATGCCGCGTATTGCCGCGAGCAGTTCGCCCGTGAGGCACCCTTCGCGCCCATCGATCGGGCCCGGCTGAATATCGATGGCGGGGGTATGAGCCTCGGCCATCCGGTCGGCGCCAGCGGCGCGCGCATCACCTTGCATCTCATCCATGTCCTGCGCCGGCATAACGCGCGGCGGGGCATCGCCAGCCTGTGCATCGGCGGTGGACAGGGCGGCGCCCTCCTGGTGGAAAACGTCGGGGGTGGGGTATGAACGATCCTCACACTCCAACGCACTGGCAGCTCGACACCGATGCCGACGGACTGGCCTGGCTGACGCTCGACCGACAGGATGCCAGCACCAACGTGCTGACCGAGGAGGTGCTCGATCAGCTCGTTGCGCTTCTCGAACAGCTCGAGCACAGCCCACCGCGCGGACTGGTAATCCGTTCCGGCAAGACCAACGGCTTCATCGCCGGGGCGGATGTGCATGCCTTCACGTCGCTGGAATCCCGGGAGCAGGCCCTGGCACTGATTCAGCGGGGGCAGGGCATCTTCGACCGTCTCGACGCCCTGCCCTTCCCCACCCTCGCGCTGATCCACGGTTTCTGTCTCGGCGGCGGACTGGAACTGGCGCTGGCCTGCCGCTACCGCATCGCCCGCGAGGACGATGGCACGCGACTGGGGCTGCCCGAGGTGCGCCTCGGTATCCATCCGGGATTTGGCGGCAGCCTGCGCGCGGTGCGCCTGCTGGGCGGCCTGAAGGCCCTGGACCTGATGCTGAGCGGCCGCAGCGTCTCGGCGCGGCAGGCGCGGCGTCTGGGGCTGGTCGACTACGCCGTGCCGGAGCGGCACCTGCAGACCGCCGCACGGCAGACCTTGCTCGATCTGCCGGCCCCGCACCGCCCGGCACGACTGGATCGCCTGTCCAACCATGCCTGGGCCCGGCCGCTGCTCGCGTCCATGCTGCAACGCCGGGTCGCACAGCGTGCGCGCCGCGATCACTATCCGGCGCCGTATGCACTGATCGATGTATGGCACCGGCATGCGGACGATCCACGCGGCATGCTCGATGCCGAAGCGGCGTCGGTGGCGGATCTCATCATCGGGCCGACTGCCCAGAATCTCGTCCGGGTATTTTCCCTGCAGGAGCGCCTCAAGGCGCTGGCACGCGCGACCGACAGCGGCATCCGGCATGTGCATGTGATCGGTGCCGGCGTCATGGGGGGCGACATCGCCGCCTGGTGTGCGTTGTCCGGCCTCACAGTGTCGCTGCAGGATCAGACACCGGAGCGCATTGCCCCGGCGATGGGGCGGGCAGCGCAGCTCTATGCGCGCAAATTCAAGGATCCGCGACGCATTACCGCGGCCTGGGACCGATTGATCCCCGACCATCGCGGGCGCTGCGTGGCGCGCGCCGATCTGGTCATCGAGGCCGTCTTCGAAGACATCGAGGTCAAACAGACGCTCTACCGCGACCTCGAGCCGCGGCTGCGGGCCGATGCCCTGCTGGCGAGCAATACGTCGAGTATCCCGCTCGAGGAACTCGCCCCGGCATTGGAACGCCCGGAACGCCTGGTCGGCCTGCACTTCTTCAACCCGGTGGCCAAGATGCAACTGGTCGAGATCGTCCGTGGCAACAACAGCTCGGAACAGGCCGTGCAGCAGGCCATGGCCTTCACGCGTGCCATCGACCGGCTGCCCTTGCCGGTGACCAGCACACCGGGGTTTCTGGTCAACCGCGTGCTCATGCCCTATCTGCTGGAGGCCGTGCTGCTCGAGACCGAGGGTGTACCGGCCACGCTCATCGACCGGGCGGCGGTGGAATTCGGCATGCCTATGGGACCGATCGAACTGGCCGACACCGTCGGCCTGGATGTCTGTCTGCACGTGGCGCGGATCCTGTCCGCGGATGGGCCTGTCGAGTTGCCCGAACGCCTGGAGGAACTGGTCACGGAGGGGCGTCTCGGCCGCAAGAGCGGGATCGGCTTTTATCCCTGGCGCAAGGGCAAACCCGTCAAGCCCCGCCCTGACGCCGACTATCGTACACCGCCCGACCTGACGGACCGGATGGTGCTGCGTCTGCTGAACGAGGCGCAGGCCTGTCTGCGTGAAGCTGTGGTCGCGGATGCGGACCTGCTCGATGCCGGCATGATCTTCGGGACCGGTTTCGCGCCGTTCCGCGGCGGGCCACTGCACCATGTCCATACGCAAGGCGAGATGACGCTCTACCGGAGACTGCAGGAATTGACCACGCGCTACGGTTCGCGCTTTACTCCGGACCTGGGATGGAACGACAACACGGAATAGCCTATGTCCAATCACTCCGCCGGTCGATCGACCGACATCATTCTCCCCGAGCAGGCGCAGACGCTCGCCGGCCTGTTGCGCGAGCGGGTGCGGCGCAGCCCCGATGCGGTGGCCTACCGCCAGTTCAATCCACAGACACAGCAGTGGGAGGATATGCGCTGGGGTGAACTGGGGCAGATGGTGGCGCGTTGGCAGGCGGCCTTGGTGCGCGAGGGCCTGGAGCGCGGCGACCGCGTGGCGGTCATGCTGCGCAACTGCCGCGAGTGGGTCATGTTCGATCAGGCGGCAGCAGGTATGGGCCTGGTGGTGGTCCCCCTGTACACCGACGATCGACCGGAGAATATCGCCTATATCCTGCAGAATGCCGGCGCGCGGCTGCTGCTCATCGGTGGCAAAGACCATTGGGCACGCATCGCGCAGGTGCGCGATCAGCTCGGTTTTCTGCTGCGTATCGTCAGCGTCACGCCGGTGCCGGATGCGAGCGATCCCCGCCTGCTGTCGCTGGACGCATGGCTGCCCGCCGGTGACTATGCATTGCAGGTGGAGGACGGCGGGGGGGATGCCCTGGCCACGATCGTCTACACATCCGGGACCACGGGGCGCCCGAAGGGCGTCATGCTCAGTCACCGCAACATCCTCTGGAATGCCTACGCGGCACAACTCAAGATCAGTGTGTATCCGGATGATCTGTTTCTGTCGTTTCTGCCGCTGTCGCATACCTTCGAGCGGACCGTGGGCTATTACGTGCCCATGATGTGCGGCGCAACCATCGCCTACAACCGTTCCATACCGGAACTCGCCACGGACCTCCTCACCATTCGACCGACCATCCTGGTGTCCGTACCGCGCATCTTCGAGCGCATCTACAACAAGATCCAGGCCGGCCTGACGAAGAAAACGCCACTGGCACGCCGCTTGTTCACCACCGCTGCCGATATCGGTTGGCAGCGCTTCGAGTGCCAGCAGGGTCGTGCCGCGCGCAGTGCTGGCCTGCTGCTGTGGCCTCTGCTGAACAAGCTGGTGGCTGCGAAGGTCATGGCCAGGCTCGGCGGCCGGTTGCGGTTTGCGGTCTGCGGCGGCGCACCGCTGCCTCCCGCCATCGCCCGTCTGTTCATCGGCCTGGGCCTGCCGCTGGTGCAAGGCTATGGACTGACGGAGACCAGCCCGGTGCTCGCCGCCAACAGCATCGAGGACAATCAGCCGTTCAGCGTGGGGACGCCGCTGGCCGACGTGGAGGTGCGCATCGGTGCGGAGGATGAACTCCTGGTCCGCAGTCCGGGCGTCATGGTGGGCTACTGGGATGATGCCGGGGCGACCGCGGCGATGATCGATGCCGAGGGTTGGTTGCACACTGGCGACCAGGTACGCATCGATGACCAGCGGCATGTCTTCATCACCGGCCGGCTCAAGGAGATCCTGGTGCTGGCCAACGGCGAGAAGGTCCCGCCCGCCGACATGGAAATGGCCATTCTGATGGACCCCTGGTTCGAGCAGGTCATGGTGATCGGCGACAACCGACCGTTTCTCAGTGCGCTGATCGTGTTCAATGCGGAACGCTGGCCGCTGGAGGCCGCGCGCCTGGGGCTCGACCCGGAGGCAGAAGACGCCCTCAACGACGAGCGCGTCTGCGCCGCGGTGCTGCGCCGTGTGGCCGAGTGCATCCGCGAATTTCCCGGCTACGCGCAGATCCGCCGGGTGGCCTGTTACCGCGAACCGTGGAGCGTAGACGCCGACTTGATGACCCCGACTTTGAAACTGCGCCGTGCGCGGGTGCTCGAGCACTGCCGCGACGACATCGAGCGGCTGTACGCCGGCCATTGAGCGATGACGACGGCCTCGAGGGATGATCGCCAGCCCACCATCCGGCTCGTCGCGCGGCCGGCGGACACCAATGCCGGCGGCGATATCTTCGGCGGCTGGATCATGTCCCAGGTGGACATCGCCGGCAGCATCGCGGCCTATCGGCGCGCCCAGGGCCGGGTCGTCACCGTCGCGGTCGATTCGCTGCAGTTCCATCAGCCGGTGCTGGTGGGCGACCTCATCAGTTGCTACGCTGAGGTGATCCGGGTGGGACGTACCTCCATCACCGTGCAGGTGGAGGTCTTCGCCGAACGTGACTGGGACGGGATTCAGCACCTGAAGGTCACGGAGGCACGCGTCACCTACGTCGCCATCGATGAGGCACGCCGGCCGCGGCCGGTACCGCCGCTATGAGATAAAGGTACCGTGAGTCTGTGTTGCAGAATCACGCCCAGCAGTTGCCTCTCAAGCACACAAACAACGCTGTGTACTCCCTGATCGAGGCAAACATCCTATCCTGGAACTGCAGATAGTGGGGCAATCCGCTGCCTAGCGCGCAGGCAAGCGAGTCGTGCTCCGCAAGGAGGAGGGGTGGCCGAACAACCGGAAGTAATTCTCGGTGGTCGTCCGGGCCAATTCCTCGAACGGTTCCTTGCACAGCTCGGCCATGAATTCGGCCACATAGCGGACGTAGGCCGGTTGGTTGGGACGGCCGCGCTTGGGTACCGGGGCCAGGTAGGGGGAATCGGTCTCCACCAGCAGGCGGTCGGCGGGCACCTTTTGCGCGACCGCACGCAGGGCGTCGGCGTTACGGAAGGTGACGATGCCGGAAAAGGAGATATAAAAACCGAGATCCAGGGCCGCCCGGGCGGTGTCCCAATCCTCGGTGAAGCAGTGCATCACCCCACCGACGTCGGCTGCACCCTCCTCCCGCAGGATGCTCAGCGTATCGGCACGCGCGTCGCGGGTATGCACGATGAGGGGTTTACCGACTTGGTGTGCCACCTGGACATGGGTGCGGAACTCGGCCTGCTGGTGCTGTTTGTGCTCGGCCCCGTAGTAGTAATCGAGCCCGGTCTCGCCGAGTGCCACCACCTGCGGATCGGAGGCCAGCACGGCCAGTGTCTCGGGATCGGTGGCCTGCCCGTCCCCGCCGGTCGGATGCACGCCCACCGAGACGGCGACTTCAGGGAAAGGGTCCACCAGCGCGCGCATGGCCGGATAGGCGTCAAGGTTTATCGCGACGCAGAGAAAATGCTCGACACCGACGGCATGCGCCTCACGCAGGGCGCCGGCCAGTCCGTCCGGGGTCTGGCTGAAGTCCAGGCGGTCGAGATGACAATGGGAGTCGACGAGCATCGGTATCGCAGCAGTGGTATGCAGGGCCGCCAGCTTACGGAACCCGGAACGGCCTGCCAACCATCTCCGGATGAATCATCCTGAAAAACTCATCTCAGCCACGGAAGTACACGGACGGAATCTTATTGGCCACGGAAATGCTTATCAGGATGAAGAACTTCATTTGCCACGGAAGCACACGGAAATACACGGAATGTAAAAATCCACCGCATCCCCATCTTCCGTGTATTTCCGTGTGCTTCCATGGCTAAAAAAGGGTTTTCAGAATAAAAATCTTTCGTATGTTTCGTGGCTGACAAGGTCTTGTGCGTGTTTCCCGCACGCTTCCGTGGCAACTGTGCTTTTTTGGAATAATTACCCCGGCCAGGCCAGAGGATTCACATCGTGTGGGTCGGTCTTTCGGCCTGCAGGGCGCCCGCGAGGTAGGTCTCGATCTTGCGTCGGGCGTTGCCGCCGTCCTGATCGCTGAACTGCACGCCGATGCCGGCCGCGCGGCTGCCCTGGGCGCCCTTCGGGGTGATCCAGACAATCTTGCCGGCGACCGGGAGCTTGTCGGTCTCCTCCATCAGGGTGAGGAGCATGAACACCTCGTCACCGAGCTGATAGACCTTGTTGGTGGGGATGAACAAGCCGCCATTCTTCACGAAAGGCATGTAGGCCGCGTACAGGGCCCCCTTGTCCTTGATCGTCAGAGAAAGGATCCCCTGTCGTGCGCCCTTCATGGGTTGATTCATCATGTACCTCGTGTATTTCCGTGTTCTCTAGGCGGAGTGCCGTTGCCGGCGTCCCGCCCGAAACCAGGGAATCAACAGTTCTTCCAGCAAGAGCTGCCGGTTGACACTCGACCGCCCCGCCAGGATCCGAGCGTGCTGGATCCGTTCCAGGCGCAGATGCAGATCCGGTTCGGACACGAGTCTATGTGTATTCTCAAGAATATCTTCCAGATCAATGTTTTTGATGAAGTCTTTCGAGCCATTACACAAGCGGATCAAGTCCGCGACGAAACTGCCCAGCCAGTATAGCGGCCGCAACTCGGGATCGCCCACCCAACGCTGCGCCACCGCAGACGGGGTTGATTGCCCGCGCAAGACCGCCACCCATTCCTCCAGCCAGCGCCGCCGTTCTGTCAGGATATCCTGCCGGGCCAGGTCCAGGGCGCGTAGCGGGGCGCCATCGGCAAGCCGTAGCAGCAGGCCCGCGTGTTCTCCTCCACCCTGCCCTGCCAGCCACTGTTCAGAGGCAGCGGCGCCCGGGATCGGGAAACGCAGCTGTTGGCAGCGGCTGCGGATCGTCGCCGGCAGGCGGCCCGGCTGTTCGGTGATCAGCATCAGCAGGGTATTAGCGGAGGGCTCTTCGAGGGTCTTGAGGAGGCTGTTGGCCGCGGCAGCGTTCATCTGCTCCGCGGGTACGATGATCACCACCTGATAGCCACCGGCATGGCTTTTCAGGGCCAGGCTGGCACACAGATCCCGGATCTGATCCACCACGATATGCTGCTTCTCCGGCAACGGACCCACCTGGAGAAGGTCCGGATGGGTGCCCGCCTGAATCAGCCGACAGGCCTCGCACGCGCCGCAGGCCTGCCCATCCCCTGCGGGCCGGCGGCACAGCAGCGCGGTAGCGAAGGTCGTCGCGAGCTGGCGTTTGCCGATACCGGCGGGACCGCTGAACAACATCCCATGCGGCAACTGGCCGCGTGATCTGCGGGCCTGGAGTTGCGCCCAGTGTGGTTCAAGCCAGGGGTAGATCATTTATATAAACCCAAAAACTGCCTTTGCCACGGAAGTGTGCGGGAAACACGAACAAGACCTTGTTAGCCACGAAACATACGAAAGATTTTTATCCTGAAAATCCTTTTTAGCCACGGAAGCACACGGAAATACACGGAAGATGGGGGTGCGGTGGATTTTTACATTCCGTGTATTTCCGTGTGCTTCCGTGGTGAATGAAGTTCTTTTATCCTGAAAAGTATTTTCGTGGTTAACAAGATTCAGTCCGTTTGCTTCCGTGGCTTAGGTGGTGTTTTTAAGTAAATTCAGATAATTACACTATATTACTTATCCAGAATCATAGATAAGGTGTGGTCGATCTGCTCCTGCACCTCGGACAATGGGCGGTCTGCGTCGATCACGGCATAACGCTGCGGGGCCGCGGCGGCGCGCTCGAGGTAGGCCGCACGCACCCGTTCGAAAAAAGCCGCCTCCTCCTGCTCGAAACGATCCAAGGCGCTGCGTGCCTCGGCCCGCGCCAGACCGATGTCCACCGGCACGTCCAACAGCAGGGTGAGATCGGGGCGCAGATCGCCCTGGACCAGTTGTTCCAAGGCCTCGATCTGCCGCCGTGGCAGGCCACGTCCGCCACCTTGATAGGCGTAGGTCGCGTCCGTGAAACGATCGCACAGCACCCACTCCCCGGTCGCCAGGGCCGGTTCGATGACCTTGGTCAGGTGCTGGGCGCGGGCGGCGAACACCAGCAACAGCTCGCAGTCCGCGGCCATGCCTTGATGGGTGGGGTCGAGCAACAGCTCGCGGATGCGTTCGCCCAGCGGGGTGCCGCCGGGCTCGCGGGTGACGTGGACGGTTTTACCGGCACGTTCCAGGGCGCAGCGGATGTAGTCGAGGTTGGTGGTCTTTCCCACCCCTTCCCCGCCTTCTACAGTGATGAAACGTCCGCGCATTATCCTCGCCCAAGTCCGACAGGTTCCTAGTGTAGCGGCGGGCGACACAGGGTGCACCCCGCTTCAGATATGCTCCAGAATCCGGCAGGCGCCGCTGGGAAGACCCTCAAGCGTCCAGTCGTCGATACGCCAGCGGACCAGCCGCAGGGTCGGAAAGCCGATGTGGGCGGTCATGCGCCGCACCTGACGGTTACGGCCCTCGGTGATCACCAGCCGCAACCAGTGGGTCGGGATCGCCTGGCGGAAGCGCACCGGCGGGTCGCGCGCCCAGAGCGCGGGCGGCTCGATCAACGCAACGCGGGCCGGACGCGTCGGGCCGTCCGGCAGCGAGACGCCGTGCCGCAACCGGTCGAGATCGGCCTCGGTCGGCAGGCCCTCGACCTGGACGAGATACTCCTTTTCCTTTTCGAAGCGCGGATGGGCGATGCGCTGCTGCAAGCGACCGTCGTCGGTGAGCAGCAGCAGACCCTCGCTGTCGTAGTCCAGCCGCCCGGCCGGATACACCCCGGGTAGATCGATGTAGTCCTGGAGCGTGCGCTTATCGCCTTCCCGGCTGAACTGTGACAGCACCCGGAAGGGTTTGTTGAAGAGGATGAGCATGAGGAAGCGGGAGATTGCCGCGCGCGTCAGCGCTTGAGCTGATATTGACGCACGGCACGGTTGTGCTCCTCCAGCGTCGCGGAGAAGACATGGCTGCCATCACCCTTGGAGACGAAATAGAGTGCCTTGCCATCGGCCGGATGCAGCGCTGCATGGATAGCGTCCGTGCCTGGCAGGGCGATCGGCGTCGGCGGCAGGCCGCCGCGGGTATAGGTGTTGTAGGGTGTGTCACGGCGCAGGTCGGCGGAGCGGATGTTGCCGTCGAAATCGGTGCCGATACCGTAAATCACCGTCGGGTCGGTCTGCAAGCGCATGCCCTTCTGCAGACGGCGTACGAACACACCGGCGATGCGCGCCCGCTCCTCGGCGACGCCGGTCTCCTTTTCGATGATCGAGGCGAGAACCAGCGCCTCGTACGGTGACTCCAAGGGTAGCCCCGGGGCCCTGGACGCCCATTCGCGCGTCAGGGTCTCCTGCATGGCGGCGTAGGCGCGCTTCAGGAAGGCGGTATCGGTGGTGCCGCGGGGGAAATGGTAGGTGTCTGGCAGGAAGCGCCCTTCGGGATGCTCGCCGGGCTGCCCCAGCGCCATCATGATGGCCTCGTCGGATTGATCCTGCAGCGTGTGCTGCAGTGCGTCGTTGCTGTGCATCGCCTCGAGCAGCTGTCGAAACGTCCAGCCCTCCACGATCGTCAGCCCATACTGCACCACGCGGCCCGCGATGAGCTGCTGCAGAAAGGCCTCCGGCAGCAGGCCCGGTTCGATGCGGTATTCGCCGGCCTGAAGTCTTGCCGCCGCGCCGGAGTGTCGCGCCATCCATTCCAGAAACTGTGGCTGCCCGATCAGCCCGCGGCGTTTCAGGTCGCGGGCGATAGCGCGCACCGACCGGCCGGCGGGGATGTCGATGACCAGCCCTGTGGCCGGAACGGTCAGCGGTGTCTGAGTGAAACTGCGGTATTCCATGAACATCCAGGCGGCCGCCACGCTCGCGATGATGATCAGCAGTCCGGCGAATCGGAACAGCCGACCCGCGAGGCCGCGCCGTGGGCGTGAGACGGGTGAAGGTTCGTTGCTCATAAGATCTCGGGGCCAGAGTCGAATGGCGCTTACTGAAGCCGATGTGTTGGATAAATGGTCACGGAATCGCCGGAATGATACGGAAGGAATTTACTATACAAGCCCAGGATCATCACTTCCGCGATTCGGTTCCCGGGCTTTAGACAAGCATGCCTTTTTCCGTGTCATTCCGTGGATTCCGTGGCCAAAAATGGTTTAGGTAAGTGCCAAAGGGTCAGCGGTGGCCCTGTAACGTATCCAGGACGGCCTGCAGGCGGCGCGTGACCGGTCCTGGCGGGCGTTGCCAAGCCTCCAGTCGACGCACCGGCCAGATGCCGATCAGACTGTTGGTGAGGAAGATCTCGTCGGCGGTGTACAGGGCATCCGCATCGATCGGTGCCACTTCACAGACTATACCTGCGTCACGCGCGATCTCCATGACGACGGCGCGCATGATGCCGGCGACGCCGCAGTGCTCCAGAGACGGTGTGCGCAGGCGTCCCGCCTGGACGCTGAACAGGTTGGTCGAGATGCCTTCGATGACATGGCCCTGCGGATCACACAGCAGGCCCTCGGCGATGTCGGCATCGTCCCATTCCAGGCGAGCCAGCACCTGTTCCAGCCGGTTCAGATGTTTGATACCCGCGAGCGCCGGCTGGCTGCCGAGACGCTGTGCACACAGCCGCACTGCGACACCGGCAGCCTGCCAGTCAGCGGGATAGTCCGGCCATTCTGACAGTGTCAGGATACGTGTCGGTACCACGGCCTGTGGTGGCCGGTAGCCGCGGCCGCCGCTCCCGCGGGTGACGATGATCTTCAGAACGCCCTGCCGCACGTCGCGCACGAGCCTGTCCGCCTCCTCTGCCAGCAAGTCCATCGGAGGGGCGGGCAGGTGCAAGGCGGCGCAGCCCATCATCAGGCGTTGCAGATGCCGGTCCCAGAACTCGCAGCGGCCTGCGCGCACGGCCAGCGTCTCGAACACGCCGTCACCAAACTGCAGACCCCGATCGGTGATCGCGATGCTGTCGCCGGGGGCTCCGTTGATGAGGCAGCGGTTGTACATGCGGCGTATTCTAGTGTATCTGCGCTAATAGCCCTTCCACGCGAAGGCGCGTGAAAAGGATCTTATTGGCCACGGAAGTACACGGACAAGATCATATGCTTCACACAACAGCCCACGTCACCCGCGAGGCGCTGAGGCGAGGTCTCGCGACGCGGTTTCACTTCGGTGTACTTCCGTGTATTTCCGTGTATTTCCGTGGCTGACGGGTTTTGTAGCCAATAAGGTTCATCCCGCGTCCTGCGCATTCCCCGCTGATCCGCAGTCCGACGGTTACTGCAGCCGCCGCAGGACGATGGTGCCGTTGGTGCCGCCGAAGCCGAAGGAATTGGACAGGGCGATATCAATCTTCATCTCGCGCGCCGTGTTGGGCACGTAGTCGAGATCGCAGTCCGGGTCCGGCGTCGTGTAATTGATCGTTGGTGGGGCGACCTGATCACGTACGGCCAAGGCGGTGAACACCGCCTCGATGCCACCGGCGGCACCAAGCAGGTGGCCCGTCATGGACTTGGTGGAACTCATTGCGACCGCTGTGGCCTGGCTACCCAGCGCGGCTTTGACGGCCATCGTCTCGGCCTTGTCACCCGCCGGCGTCGAGGTGCCGTGGGCATTGATGTAGTGCACCTGAGCGGGGGTAGCGCCGGCGTCCCGCAGCGCATTCAACATGCAGCGCTTGGCGCCCTCGCCGCCGGGGGACGGCTGAGTCATGTGGTGGGCATCGCCGCTCATGCCGTAGCCGACGACCTCGGCGTAGATCTTCGCGCCGCGCTTACGCGCATGCTCGTATTCTTCGAGGACCAGCACGCCGGCACCGTCACCGAGTACGAAGCCATCACGGTCCTTGTCCCATGGCCGGCTGGCTGTGGCCGGATCGTCGTTGCGGGTGGATAGCGCACGGGCTGCGGCGAAGCCGCCCAGGCCCAACGGCGTGGTGGCCATCTCGGCACCACCGGCGACCATCACATCGGCATCGCCGTAGGCAATGATGCGTGCGGCGTCGCCGATGTTGTGCGTCCCGGTCGTGCAGGCGGTGACGATGGCGATGTTCGGGCCCTTCAGTCCATGCATGATGGACAGATTTCCCGAGATCATATTGATGATGCTGGCCGGTACGAAGAACGGCGAGATCTTGCGGGCACCGCCATCCAGCAGTTGTGTATGTTGCTTCTCGATGGTGTACAGCCCACCGATGCCTGAACCGATGGCCACGCCGATGCGCTCGGCATTGGTCTCCGTCACCTCCAGCCCGGCGTCCGCGATTGCCTGGCAGCCGGCAGCGATGCCGTAGTGGATGAAGGGGTCCATCTTTTTCACATCTTTGGGAGGGATGTACTGGGCCGGATCGAAGCCGACGACCGTACCACCGAAGCGTACCGGGAAGGCCGATACATCGAAGTCCTCGATCGGCCGGATGCCGCCCCGCCCCGCGAGGATGTTCTGCCAGGCCTCGGCCACAGTGTTGCCGACCGGCGAAATAATACCTAATCCCGTGATGACGACGCGCCGCTTAGACACCGTTCAGTCCCTCTGTTGCCAGAATCCACTCAGAATCCCTGCTGGCCCATTACTTTTACCCTGAAAACACTCATCTCAGCCACGGAAGCACACAGAAGACATTGAAATGAAACTACGTCACGAAGTTCTACCTCAGCACTGGGCGGGTGACGTGGGATGTCGTGTGAAGCCTATAATCTTGTCTATGTTTTATCGTGTGCTTCCGTGGCAAATGCAGTTTTTGGGCTTACGGGACAGCAGTGACTCAGAATCCACCTGGAATCCGGGCTCCGCCCGGACCTTCCAGAAAAAGAAAAGGCCGCGACCACGGGCGTGGTTGCGGCTTCTTTTTGCAGGCCGAAAGGTTCAGCCCTGGTGTGCGTTGATATAGTCGATCGCCTGCTGGACGGTGGTGATCTTCTCGGCCTCTTCGTCCGGGATCTCACACTCGAACTCTTCTTCGAGGGCCATCACCAGTTCGACCGTATCCAGTGAGTCGGCGCCGAGATCGTCGACGAAGGATGCCGCATTCGTGACTTCTCCTTCTTTGACACCCAACTGTTCCACAACGATCTTCTTGACGCGTTCTTCGACATTACTCATGACGGGTATTTCCTCCAGAAATCAGGCCGCACAGGCTGCGGGCGGTATTGTAGTGAAAAGCCAGGGGGCGTGCCAGCGAAAGTCGGGCCGCCAATGGAGCCAGACAGGTCTGGCATTCGACATAAAAATATATTCCATTACAAATAGCTACGAAGTATTTCCAAAAATAACATCAAGCCATGTACATACCGCCGTTGATGTGCAATGTCTCACCCGTGACATAGGTCGCGGCGTCGGAGGCCAGGAAGGCGACGGCGTGGGCGATGTCCTGGGCGGTGCCGAGACGTCCCAGTGGAATATTCGTCAGCAATGCGGCGCGCTGTTCCTCTGCGAGTGCGCGGGTCATGTCGGTGTCGATGAAGCCGGGCGCGACCGTATTCACGGTGATGCCGCGCGAGCCGACCTCACGGGCCAGCGACTTGGCGAACCCGATCATACCCGCCTTCGCCGCCGCGTAGTTGGCCTGGCCGGGATTGCCAGTTGCACCGACCACCGAGGCGATGTTGATGATCCGCCCCTTGCGGGCCTTCATCATGCCGCGCAGACAGGCCTTGGACAGGCGGAACACCGAACTGAGATTGGTATCGATGACGGTGTTCCAGTCCTCGTCCTTCATGCGCATCAGGAGCGTGTCACGCGTGATGCCGGCGTTGTTGACCAAGATGGACAGCGTGCCGAACTCGGTCTCGATGGCCTTGATGAGCGTCTCCACGGAGTCCGCTTCGGTGACGTTCAACACCTTGCCCGCGCCCTTGATGGATGCCGCGGCCAGTGCCTCGCCGATAGCCTGGGCGCCGCCCTCGGTGGTGGCGGTGCCGATCACCGTTGCGCCCTGACGGCCGAGCTCCAACGCAATGGCCTGGCCGATGCCACGGCTCGCGCCGGTGACAAGAACAATTTCGTTGCTCAGTGACATAGCTTCCTCCCGAAAATCTCAGCCACGAAATCCATCTTCAGCCGACTAGCGCCGCAGCCAGCGATGCGCTATCGAAGGCCGCCAGTGAGGCGATGTGCTTGTCGATGCGCTTGTTCAGCCCGGTCAGCACCTTGCCGGGGCCGGCCTCGATGATGTGCGTGATGCCCTGCCCAGACAGATACTGGATGGTCTCGACCCAGCGCACCGGAGTATAGATCTGGCGGATGAGCGCGTCGCGGATGGCGGCGGGGTCGGTGTAGGCCGCGACATCCGCGTTGTGGATCACCGGGATCCGCGGCGCCTCGATGCCGGTGGTCGCGAGCGTCGCCGCAAAGGCCTCCGCCGCGGGTTGCATGAGACTGCTGTGTGACGGCACGCTCACCGTCAGCGGTACGGCCCGTTTGGCACCCATCGCCTTGGCACCCGTGCAGGCGCGCTCCACCGCAGCCTTATGGCCGGCGATGACCACCTGCCCGGGCGAATTGAAATTCACCGCCTGCACGACCTCGCCCTGCGCGGCCGCACTGCAGGCCGCGCGCACCTGGTCATCATCGAGTCCGAGGATCGCGGCCATGGCGCCGATACCCGCCGGGACCGCCACCTGCATGCGGCGGCCACGCTCGGCGACCAGACGGATGCCGTCACTGAACGCGAGGCTGCCGGCGCACACCAGTGCCGTGTACTCACCAAGGCTGTGCCCGGCCAGGAAGGCCGGTGCCGCCCCGCCCTGTCTGGTCCAGATGCGCCATACGGCGACACCGGCGGCGAGCATGGCCGGTTGCGTGCGATCGGTCTGATTGAGATCGGCCTCCGGGCCATCCTGCACGAGCGCCCAGAGATCATATCCGAGGACCGTAGACGCCTCGGCGAAGGTAGCCTCCACCTCGGAGTGCGCACCGGCAAGTTCCGCCAGCATGCCGACAGATTGCGAGCCCTGACCGGGAAAGACGATTGCGAGTTGTTTGTTCATGGATGTCTGTGTTTGCAAAAAATGAACTTTAACCACGAAGGACACGAAGGCGCACAAAGGAAATCATCAATAAGTATTAAACCTAAAACATTCATTTCAGCCACGGAAACACACGGAAGCACACGGAATGCAGAACCCGCCGTACCCCCATCTTCCGTGTATTTCCGTGTGTTTCCGTGGCACATGCAGTCTTTGGGCTTTTTTCAAGATTTCCTTTGCGCGCCTTCGCGTCCTTTGCGGTAAAAGTGCCTTGCGGTTTCCTTTGTGCGCCTTCGTGTCCTTCGTGGTTAAAAAATCCCTGAAGTCCGTATCTGTTAAAACTTGACCAGCGCCGAGCCCCAGGTGAAGCCGCCGCCGAAGGCCTCCATCAGCAGTATTTCACCACGTTGAATACGGCCGTCGCGGACGGCGGTGTCGAGTGCCAGCGGTACGGAGGCGGCCGACGTGTTGCCGTGCTGGGCGACGGTCATGACCACACGCTCGGTCGGCAGTTTCAGCTTCTTGGCGGTCGCCTGGATGATACGGATGTTGGCCTGGTGCGGGATCAGCCAATCGACATCGGACTTCTTCATATGATTGGCGGCGAGCGTCTCGTCGACGATGCGGCCGAGGGTGTTGACCGCCATCTTGAACACCTCGTTGCCCTTCATCTCGATGAAGCCACCGCTGCTCGCCAGACGATCATAGCCTTGTGACACGCCGGCATTCACTGTCAGGAGGCTCTCGTAGCGGCCGTCGGCGTGCAAATGGGTAGAGAGGATGCCGGGCTCCCCGCTCGCCTCCAACACCACCGCACCGGCGCCGTCGCCGAACAGTACACAGGTACTGCGGTCGCTCCAGTCGACGATGCGCGACAGCGTCTCCGCACCGACTACCAGTGCGCATTTCGCCGCACCGGTACGGATGAACTTGTCGGCTATCCCCAGGGCATAGATGAAACCGGTACATACTGCCTGCACATCGAAGGCGGCGCAGCCGTGGATGTCGAGACGCTGCTGCAGCAGACAGGCGGTGCTGGGGAAGATACGGTCGGGGGTGGTCGTCGCGACGATGATCAGATCAACATCCTGAGGTGTGCGGCCGGCCGCCTCCAGTGCATGGCGTGACGCCTGTTCGGCGAGGTCGCAGGTCGTCTGATCAGCGGCCGCGATGTGGCGCTTCTCGATGCCGGTGCGTTCGCGGATCCAGGCGTCGCTGGTGTTGACCATGCGTTCCAGATCATGGTTGGTCAGCACCTTGTCAGGTAGATAGCTGCCGGTCCCCGTGATTCGTGCATGCATCAGTCGGCACACCTTTCAGTCAGCACAGATTCCAGAAGATGATCGATGCGATCCGGAACGGCCTTCTGCACCTCGAGGACGGCCACATTGATCGCGTTTTCGAATGCCAGTGCATCGGCACCACCGTGGCTCTTGATCACGATGCCGCGCAGTCCCAGCAGGCTCGCACCATTATACCGCCGAGGATCGATGCGCTGGCGGAATGCCCCCAGCACCGGCATGGCGATCAGGCCAGCCAGCCGGGTCAAGAGGTTGCGTTTGAATTCCTCGCGGATGAAATGGCCGATCATTTTCGCAACACCTTCGCTGGTCTTCAGAGCGACATTACCGACGAAGCCGTCACAAACCACCACGTCGACCCCGCCCTTGTAAACGTCATCGCCTTCCACGAAGCCGGTGTAGTTCAGCGAGCTGGCCGCCAGCAGCCGCGCGGCCTCCTTGACCTGGTCGTTGCCCTTGATCTCCTCCTCACCGATGTTGAGCAGGCCGACACGCGGGCGCTCGAGACCATGTACCGCGTTCGCCAGCACCGAGCCCATCACCGCGAATTGGAACAGGTGCTCGGCACTGCAGTCGATATTGGCGCCGAGATCGAGCATCAAGGTATGGCCTTTGACGTTGGGGATGGAGGTCGAGATCGCCGGCCGATCGATGCCCGGGAGGGTTTTCAGTACGTAGCGGGCGGTGGCCATGAGCGCGCCGGTGTTGCCCGCACTGACACAGGCCTGAGCGGTACCACGCTTGACCAGATCGATGGCCACGCGCAGGGAGGAATCTTTCTTCAATCGCAGGGCGCGTGACGGCGATTCGTCCATGCCCACGACCTCTGCTGCATGGTGGATGTGCAGGCGGTCAGCCACCGCCTGATGGTCTGTTTGCTGCAGGCGCTGCTGCAGCTTTGCCTGATCGCCGACCAGGATCAAGTGGAGATCGGGCCGGTGCTTGAGGGTGTTCAGTGCTGCAGGGACGACCGTATCGATACCTTGGTCACCACCCATCGCATCCAAAGCGATCGTTATATCCGAACTCATTTGGGTCAGGTGCAGGAGGTCCGTGAAGCCACTATCGATCGGTAGCCACTGCTATCGATTGGCATGAATAAAAAACATCCACCGCTGCACCGAGCCCGTGGAAAGGCTCGTTGCAGCGGTGGATGTCGGGTGTCGGCCTCAGTCCTCGTTACGGGACAGGACCTTGCGGCCGCGATAGTAACCATCCGCGCTGATATGGTGACGCAGATGGGTCTCACCCGTGGTGGGTTCGATCGACAACGTGGGGTTTTCCAGGCGGTCGTGTGCCCGGCGCATGCCACGCTTGGAAGGGGTTTTACGGTTCTGTTGAACGGCCATGGACTAGACTCCTGACACAAAAGCTATTTACGTTTCAAAGTGGCCAGCACCGCGAACGGGTTGGGTTGGTCTTCCGTATGCGCGCCGGCCTCCTGTTCCGAATAGGCCGGCAGGGCGCAGCGCGTATCCGCATGCTGCGGGAAATCTGGCAGCGTCAGCAGCAGTTCATCCTCGATCAGGTCGCGAACCGCGATGCGCTCGCTGCCGATCAGCAGCGGCTCATACTCCCCGCCGAGACGATCGGCCTCGGTCTCGCTCTCCACCAGCGCTAGGCTGAAGTCCAGTAGCAGCGGAAAATCCAGTGCCGCGAGACAGCGTTGACAGCGCAGATGCAAGAGCCCGTCGATGTGGCCGGCAACATACCGTCGCCCCTCCGCATCGCGTCCGGCGAACAGCCGCACATCGAGATCCGGCACCTCATTATCGTGCACCAGTGCAGCGAGCCGTTGCATCCCCGCCGTTGCCAGCCTGCCGCGATATTCACGGCCTGCGGACGTCAGGGATTCCGGGTCCAACAAATCCGGCAGCCGATCTCGCATAAGCCGCGCATAATAACCGTGACAAGCATTTGTGTCAAAACAAAAAATGGGGAAATGCCACGCTCGGCGACCGCCCCTGCGGCGATTGACAGCGGGGCGGATATTCCGTAGAAATCAGCCTCATTCCGGTCTCTAACTACTTGCCGGAAAGGACTTTCCGTTGTGCCGCTGCCCCATCGGGACAGCGGCCCTCTCGTGGACTGCCGGTGATCAAGAAGATCCTCATCGCCAACCGTGGCGAAATCGCAGTGCGTATCGGCCGGGCCTGTCGTGAGATGGGCATCCGCTCCGTGGCCATTTTCACCGCGGCCGACCGCCATGCCCTGCACGTAAAAAAAGCCGACGAGGCCTATAATATCGGTCCCGATTCCGTGGCCGGCTATCTGAATGCTCACCGCATCGTGAATCTGGCCGTGGCGACCGGCTGCGATGCCCTGCATCCGGGTTACGGCTTCCTGTCCGAGAATCCGCTGCTGGCGGAGATCTGCGCCCGCCGTAACATTCGCTTCATCGGTCCCAATGCCGAGGTTATCCGGCGCATGGGCGACAAGACCGAGGCACGCCGCTGCATGCAGGCCGCCGGCGTACCGGTCATCCCGGGCAGCGACGGCAACCTCGCGGGGCTGGACGAGGCGCGGGCCCTCGCCCGGGAGATCGGTTATCCCATCATGCTCAAGGCCACCTCAGGTGGCGGTGGTCGTGGCATCCGCCGCTGTGCCGATGAAGAGGCCCTGCAGCGCAGCTATGAGCGGGTACTGTCCGAGGCGACCAAGGCCTTCGGCAGCGCCGACGTGTTTCTGGAGAGATGTGTCACCCAGCCGCGGCACATCGAAATACAGGTGCTGGCCGATCGTCATGGCAATGTCGTGCAGCTGTTCGAGCGTGATTGCTCCATCCAGCGCCGTCATCAGAAACTCATTGAGATCGCGCCGTCACCACAACTGAACGATGCCCAGCGGGATCTGCTCGGTGACTACGCGATCCGTGCCGCGCGCGCCGTCGGCTACGAAAACGCCGGGACCGTGGAATTTCTCATGGATGCGGACGGGAACTTCTATTTCATGGAAATGAATACCCGCCTGCAGGTGGAACACACCGTGACTGAAACGATCACCGGTGTGGACATCGTACAGGAACAGATCCGTATCGCTGCCGGCCTGCCGTTGCGCTACCGCCAGGACGAGATTGCCCGGCGTGGCTTCGCCATCGAGTTCCGCATCAATGCGGAAGATCCCAAGAACGATTTCCTGCCGAGCTTCGGCCGGATCACCCATTACTTTTCCCCCGGTGGTCCGGGCGTACGTACCGATGCGGCCATTTACACCGGCTACCCGATTCCGCCCTACTACGATTCCATGTGCGCCAAATTGACGGTATGGGCACTGGATTGGGAACAGTTGCTCAACCGGGCGGCGCGCGCGCTCGAAGACATGGCCATTTATGGCGTGAAAACGACGATCCCCTACTATCTGGAGATCCTCAAGACGGAGGAATTCCGGTCCGGGCGGTTCAACACAGGCTTCGTCGAGACGCACCCGGAACTGGTGGAATACCCTGCCAGCCGCCCCACCCGTGAACTGGCCGCGGTGATCGCCGCGGCGGTGGCGGCGCATCTGGGGAACTGAATGTTCAGTGGCTAGTATAATTTCAGGAAGCCAAGCGATGTCGAAGGTCAATATCACTGAACTGGTTCTGCGCGACGCGCATCAGTCGCTTATCGCCACCCGCATGCGTACCGCGGACATGCTGCCGATCTGCGAGCGGCTGGACCGGGTCGGCTACTGGTCGCTGGAGGTCTGGGGTGGCGCCACCTTCGATGCCTGCCTGCGCTTTCTGAAGGAGGATCCCTGGGAACGCCTGCGCACCCTGCGCAAGGCACTGCCGAACAGCCGCCTGCAGATGTTGCTCCGGGGGCAGAATCTGCTCGGTTACCGCAACTACTCGGACGACGTCGTGCGGGCCTTCGTCGCCCGGGCTGCGGACAATGGCATCGACGTATTTCGGATCTTCGACGCCCTCAACGACAGCCGTAATCTCCAGGTCGCCATCGATGCCGTCAAACAGGCCGGCAAGCATGCCCAGGGTACGATCTGTTACACCACCAGTCCCGTGCACGGTATCGAGCAGTTCGCGGCCATGGCGCGGGAACTCGTGGCGCTGGGCTGCGACAGCATCGCCATCAAGGATATGGCAGGATTGCTTACGCCCATGATCGCCGGCGAGCTGGTCCGGCGGTTGCGTGCCGAGGCGGATCTGCCCATCCATCTGCACATGCATGCCACGGCCGGTGTGGCCGAGATGTGCCAGCTCAAGGCCATCGAAAATGGCTGTATGCATATCGATACCGCCATCTCCGCGTTCGCCGGCGGTGCCAGCCATCCACCGACCGAAAGCATGGTCGCCGCCCTGGCAGGCACCGAATATGACACCAGGCTGGACCTGCATCTCCTGCAGGAGATCGGCTTTTATTTCCGCGAGGTGCGCAGGAAGTATCACCAGTTCGAAAGCGAATTCACCGGTCTGGATACGCGGGTGCAGATCTATCAGGTCCCCGGCGGCATGATCTCCAACCTCTATACCCAGCTGCGTGAACAGGGCGCGCTTGGCCGTATGCAGGAGGTGCTGCTGGAGATTCCCCGGGTGCGGGAGGACCTCGGCTATCCACCGCTGGTTACGCCGACCTCGCAGATCGTCGGCACGCAAGCGGTGTTGAACGTGCTCACCGGCCAGCGTTACAAGACCATCACCAATGAGGTGAAGCTGTACCTGCAGGGCCGCTATGGTCGCGCACCGGGCGAGGTGAATTCCATTGTGCGCCAGCAGGCCATCGGTAACGCGGACGTGATCGATGTGCGTCCTGCCGACTTCCTGGACCCGGAAATGGAGCATCTGCGCGGCGAGATCGGCAAACTCGCCATGAGCGAGGAAGACGTTCTGACATTTGCGATGTTCCCGGAGATCGGTCGAGATTTCCTGGCCAAACGTGCCGCCAACGCGCTGGTACCCGAGCCGCTGGAGCCGCCCGAGTCGACCCAGCCCGCGGCCCTGGGCCGACTGACGGAATTCAATGTCACGCTGCATGGCGAGACCTATCACATCCGTGTCACCGGGTCGGGGCATCCGCAGCAGGACCAGCGACCCTTCTATCTCACCGTCGACGGCATGCCCGAGGAGATCCTGGTCG
Source organism: Gammaproteobacteria bacterium (assembly GCA_019911805.1). Taxonomy (NCBI): domain Bacteria; kingdom Pseudomonadati; phylum Pseudomonadota; class Gammaproteobacteria; species Gammaproteobacteria bacterium. The sequence continues at coordinate 205,852 of JAIOJV010000052.1, read as the reverse complement.
AATCGCTGGAGGAGATTCCGGCCGTTGCACCCGGGGACAACGCCGGTCCACGGCCACACAAGGGCAGCAAGCGGCCGCGTGCCAGTCAGCCGGGCCACGTGACGACCTCCATGCCGGGGACCATCGTCGATGTACTGGTCGGGGTCGGGGCAGCCGTGCAGGCCGGGGATCCGCTGCTGGTCGCCGAGGCGATGAAGATGGAGACAGAGATCCAGGCGCCCATCACCGGGACCATCATCGCCATCCACGTCGCCAAGGGTGACAGCGTCAATCCGGACGAGACGCTGATGGAGATCGGTTAACCCCGGCCTCTACCCGATCCGGCCCACTGCACCCGCGATACTGTACGGATACTGTACGGAGATATTCCCATGACGACTGCCCTGCCCCTCATTCTTGCCTCCACATCGCCCTACCGACAGAGCTTGCTGGAGCGGCTGGGCTTGGAATTCTCCGTCTGTTCACCGGCGGTCGATGAGACGCCGTTGCCGGGTGAGGCACCCACTGCCCTTGTCCATCGTCTCTCGGAGGCCAAGGCACGTGCCGGCGCTACGCGGGCAGGCCAGGGGCTGGTCATTGGATCGGATCAGGTCGCAGTGGTAGGTGATGAGGTTCTGGGCAAGCCGGGCGATGCCGAACATGCCTGCGCGCAGCTTACGCGCCTGTCTGGTCAGCGCGTGGACTTTCTGACCGGGTTGTGTCTGTTCAACAGCGCGGATGATCGCATCCAGCTGGACGTAGTGCCTTTCAGTGTGATCTTCCGGCACCTGTCTCCGGCGCAGATCGAAGACTATGTCGGTCGCGAACGACCCTTCAACTGCGCGGGCAGCTTCAAATCCGAAGGACTCGGCATCGCGCTGTTCGAGCGCATGGAAGGTGATGATCCCAGCGCGCTCATCGGTCTGCCGTTGATCCGGCTAGTGGATATGCTGGAGACAGAAGGCGTCACCGTGCTGGGCTGAGCACTGCAATACCATGCAGAAGAACCACTGGATTCTCAGCCTCCGTAGACGGTCGCGATGACCTCATCCGAATTGCCACTGCGGTTACCATAGAAGTCTTCCGCCTGCAGGGTAATGTACCAGGAGGCCGAGGTCAGTGTCTCGATGGTATAGCTGCACCGTTGAATTGCCCCGCATGCGTTGGAATCTGCCGTCGTTGTACAACTCACCTGTGGGGTGTCGACCTGCAGGCTGGTCGAATACAAACCGGGCGCCAGTCCCATATTGATACGGTAACCTCGCAGGCCCGCTGTACAGCTGCCATCGACGTTTGTCGGATTTGTCGACCAGGCAAGGGTCACACGCCCTGTCCCGCCCAGATCCGGTGCATCGCTCTGCCCGCTCACGACAGCCGGAGAAGCCGCCGGTGCAGAGGCATCGGTACTACCGCCCCCTCCTCCTCCGCAACCTCCCAGCATCAAACCAGCCCCAACTACAACCCACACAGCACCTTTTGCGATTTTCACGTTGAACTGTCGCTCCCTTCAGAAATGGCGATGAGCCGACCGGTCCTGACGGCCTGGCCTGGCTCTCCTTCCGATCCGCGGATAAGGATACGGATTGAGCCAGCCCAAAATGCGCGACGAGTCACAGATTTCAGCATGCATCCAAAGCCAACGAAGCACATTATCTGAGCTTTTTAGAGGCATTTTCCTTACCAGCGACACACATCTCCGAAGCCTCGTAAATGGCCATCCAGAGGTTTTCGGCCTAAAGGGAATTTTCTTTTGGGCCACCGAAAGAGCGCGGTATCTCCATGAGGCTCAGATCCATCACCAAGCCTGCAGGCGTGTTGTGACCGGTTTACGGGTTTGCCCCATTCATTCTCAATACTATTGCCAATTGTCAGGCCTCCACTGTCGGCACGTAGTTCTTTTCTTAATGTGTGAATGCAGTCGCACCCCTTCTGCGACGGGGACCCCGAACGGTTTCACTCATGTCGCCGATGCTATGTACAGCCGGACACGAAGTGCAGGGAGCCTTTTCAGTGATGGATACACACGAGTTCGATTTGCAGGTAATGATCGGGGACTCCTAATGCGGAATCATGTGCGGAATCACGTAGCAACGCTCGCCACCTTCTCGAAGCTCGCCCTGGGGGGCGCCATCCTCTCGATGCTCGCGGCCTGCGGTGGGGGGGGCGATAGCACCGACGCCACGGCCAGCACGAGTGATGAATTCGTATATGTGGGCAGTGTCGGCGATGGGCCCATCGTCAATGCCGAAATCTTCATCTATGATGCAAACGGTGGGTTGATGGCGACTCAGCGCAGTGACGCCTTCGCCAACTACGAGGTGACGGTCAAACCTGGCAAGAACCCGTTTCCAATCATGCTCGAGGCTATCCGTGGTACCGACCTGGTGACCGGATTGCGGCCTGACTTCACACTCAAGGCCGTTTCCCTGTCGCGGAGCAATACACAAGTGAACCTCAACCCGTATTCGACATTGATCGTTGAGGCAGCACGGGCCATGCCGGAAGGTCTGACGGCAGCCAATGTCGACGCGGCAACCGAGATAGTTCTACGGGAGATGAACTTCGGCCTCGATACTGCGGGTGTCCCCAACCCGGTAACGACCAGCATCGACGAGAAAAATATTGCCAACATCGTGCGTGGCTCAGAGGCACTCGGTGAAATGATCCGCCGTACGCGTACAGGTCTTACCAACGCCGGCTTTATCCGTTCACATAATGACATCGTTAGTGCGATCGCACGTGATCTCGTGGACGGACGTCTGGATGGTCGTGGCGCCGCCGGTACAGATGCACGGATCAGCGCAGTGGCGGGCACCGTTGCTGCCCAGGTTCTGGTTGAGCAGTTCACCAACAGCCTGCATGTGAACGGCACGCCGGCTACCACCGCCATGGATAGCGCAATCAATACCACCCTTCCGACTACACCTGCCAATGCATTGACCGGTAGTGTGGCCATCCCGCAGGCCATGATCAGCCAGACGGAGCGCCTTTTGAATGCCCTGCAATCCGTGGATGCCCGGCCTGAGATTGCGGCGCTCGCACAGACGGTCACCAGAATCCCGGCTGGCAGCACAACTCGGGCCGCCGGCGCCACCCTGGGTACCAGCCAGAGTCGCTTGCTGGATGTCACGATAACCAATGTGGCACAGGCGAGCACGGAGACGATTGAGGCGCTGACGGGAACCCTGGCTGGAGATGTTGCTGCACCTACGCCCGCCGAGCCCACCGATCCCGCCACACCAGCGAATCGGGCGCCATCCATCCGTGGTAGCGCCATGACCAGCGTCACTGCCGGTACTGCATATGCATTCACGCCGGTGGCAGCCGATGTGGACGGCGATCAACTGACCTTCAGGATCGCAAACCGTCCCGTGTGGGCCGCCTTCGATGCCCGGACGGGTCGTTTGTCCGGCACCCCAGGCACGTCCCACATCGGAAGCCATGGCAATATCGTGATATCCGTCTCCGACGGTACCGCCTCCGCCTCACTAAATGCCTTCAGCATCCGAGTGGTTGCGGGCAACGCTACGCCGAGTATCAGTGGCCAGCCACAGACTGCGGTGATCGCGACGAATGCCTACAGCTTTACGCCGTCGGCCAGCGATTCCAACGGTGACACGCTGACGTTCAGCATCCGCAACCAACCATCCTGGGCCACCTTCAGTGCCACGACCGGCCGCCTCTACGGCACCCCGAGCAACAGCGATGTCGGCAACCATGGCAATATCGTCATCACTGTGAGCGATGGTACGGCCACGGCGTCCCTGCCCGCCTTCGGTATCACGGTGTCCCAGTATGTCGCCCCCAACAGAGCGCCCGTGATCAGTGGCTCCCCGCCGACCACGGTGGCCCAGGGCTCGGCCTACTCCTTCCGGCCAACGGCTAGTGATCCAGACGGCAATCCGCTGACATTCAGCGTTTCCAATAAGCCGGCATGGTTGAACTTCAACAACGGCACCGGCCAACTGTCCGGCACGCCCACCAACAGTGATGTCAGGACCTACAGCAACATCATCATTCGCGTGAGTGACGGCACGGCCACTGCCGCTTTGCCGGCCTTCAGTCTCACCGTTACAAACGTCAATGATGCACCTACCATCACGGGTTCACCCATCACGAGTGTTGGCGCCGGAGCGGCCTACAGTTTCGCGCCGACTGCCATGGATATCGATGGTGATACGCTGACTTTCAATGTCTCCAATCTGCCTTCGTGGGCAACTTTCAACAACACGACGGGCCGCATCAGCGGGACTCCCAGTGAATCGAATGTCGGCACCTACGAGAATATCATTGTCAGGGTGAGTGATGGACGAGCGAGTGCTCAGCTCGCACCGTTCAGTATCACCGTCAACAGCACTCAGCCTGCAAACCGTGATGTAACACTGCGCTGGGTTGCACCGACGACCCGCAGCGATGGCAGTGCCATTCCGCTGAGTCAGATCGCTGGTTTCCGTATCCACTACGGTACGGCGCCGGGCAACTACACCAGCACCCTCAATATCAACGATGGCAGCACGACCAGCTATACCGTCCGCAATATGACGCCCGCGACCTACCACTTCGTGGTCACTACGATCGATGCGAACGGCCAGGAGAGCGCCCACTCGAGCGCGGTATCCACCCAGGTTCGATAAGGGAGGCAGTGTTGATCCCGGCGCTTGAACGCGCCGGGATTATTGTTTTCTTGAGAATATTGCCGAAGGCTGCCGCCGGTGCCCAGAGATAGCGGACTGGGAGCGGATTTGAAGGGTTCGCTATTTCACTTGCTGTGTGATAGTTGTCGCCACATCCATCGTGGATCTCATACTCCTGCAAGAAGTGTTAGGCAGCGTTCGCCGTGTTGTTCGTCATACTAGCCACCCGTTTGGTATGTTGTCCAGCCGCTATGTCGCGACATTGAATCGTTCGCGCCAGATGAGGAAATTCATCGCAGTCCATAGCAGTTCCGCATGGTTTTTAGCGCCACTTCGGTGTTCTAGCCAAAGCCTACGCAGTTGTTTCTCGTTAAAAACGCCGTCGTCCACATCGGAATTAAATACTTTTTTAGCGAGCCCTCCGAGGCCTTCATCATCCTTCAGCCAGGACCCGAGCGGTACTCCAAATCCGGATTTTCGCCGGTACACAACCTCATCCGGGAGATATTTACGGGCAACGCGCTTTACCAGTTCCTTGCCACGCAGCCGTCGTGTTCGGCATGACGACGGCATCGAATTAGCAAATTCCGCAATTCGATAGTCTAGAAAAGGAACACGTGCCTCGATGCTTGCGCCCATGCTCATCTTGTCCTGACGATTCAAGATAGAGACGAGGTAGGTATGTTGATCTTGAAACGACAGACGTACTCCTATATCAGAAATATCGCGATATTGATTCAGCACCTCTTCCCGGTATCGCTGTATCTGCGGGATTCCCGGAGCAAGTAACGAGTCGACGTTCTCCCGTTCATTGGTTGCAGAATTGGTACATATGGCGCTGTCCATATCCTGGTCCAGAAAGTATTCCAATTTTTGAATACGATGGTCCCCGCTTGCGCGTCCGATTACCCCTGCCAGAGGTTTGAAAAGTGTTCTCACATACCGTAGGCGGTTTAATATTTGTGGAATTTGATATCTGGGATAGCCAAGAAAAAGCTCGTCGGCGCCTTCGCCTGTCAACACTACTGTGACGAATTGTTTGGCGAGCCGGCTTATGGCATAAATTTGTACTGAATTAGCGAAATGTAACGGTTCGTCGTTTAGCCAGATCAAGTCTCCGAGATGCTCGGCAAACTCCTTATTTTCAACGACGAGTTCATGGTGCTGCGTACCATACTGCCGGGCAACCAGGCGTGCGTAGTGGGTTTCATCATAAGCCACCTCACTGAAGCCGACAGAAAACGTGTTGACACCCTCGCCTAGATGACGTGCGGCGAGTGCTGTCACCAGGCTAGAATCGACACCTCCTGAGCAGAATGTACCGAGTGGAACCTCGCTCATCAGGCGGATCCGTACTGCATCTGTCAATAGCTCCTCGAGTTTGGTTACGCTGTGGTCGAGCGAGCACGGCACTGGGAACTCGGGGTGCCTATGCGGCCAGAATCGGTGGCTTTCCGTCCGGTCCTGACTGATACGCATCCAGTGTCCGGGTAATAACGATCGGATACCTGAGAATAATGTATTTTCGCCGCTTATACCGCGATACAGGAAATACTCCCATATGCGATCTTGATCGAGTTTGGCGACTACCTGACCGCTGGCGAGGATTGCTTTTATTTCAGATGCGAACACGAACCCATCCGGTCCGTCGTAATAATACAGCGGTTTGATGCCCAGGCGGTCACGTGCCATGAACATACTGTTTGTCAGGCCATCCCAGATGGCGAAGGCAAACATCCCGTTCAGTCGTTGTACGCACTGCTCGCCATATTCAGCATAGGCATTGACGATCACTTCTGTATCGGATTCCGTGTGGAACTGATGCCCGCACCGCTCAAGATCGTGTCGAAGCTCCCGGTAATTGTAAATTTCACCATTAAAGACGATCCAGTGGTGCGGGTTGCTTCCATGCATTGGCTGATGGCCGGTACTCACACCGATGATGCTGAGGCGTCGATGGGCCAGGCCAACGGGGCCATCGGTATATATGCCCTCATCATCCGGTCCGCGGTGCACCATGGTGTCACGCATGCGGGCGAGCATGCCGATCTCGATCCGCGTGTCTGCCATCTTGAGCAGTAGTCCTGCTATTCCGCACATAGGTGATGTCACTGTCCAAGCAGAGTGATAGTTACGGTGTCTTGATGGACACCGATCTCGACTACGTGGTGACGCTTTTTAACTCGAGCCTGTGGAAACGGCACTGCCGCCTGGCTGTCTCTGGGTCACGATATGTTGATACAGGCTCTGAAGATCCTCGCCGATGGCTGACCAATCGTAGCGCGATACGGCAAGTTGACGGGCAGCAAGGCCCAATTTCCGGCGCATTTCAGAATCCGAGAACAGCGTACTTATCTGCGCAGAAAAACGGGCGGGTTCATCCTCGATCAGAATATCTTTTCCGGGCGTTACAGCTATACCTTCGCACCCTACGGTGGTGGATACTATCGCCTTTCCCTGTGCCAGCGCATCCAAAACCTTCAAGCGCGTTCCGCCGCCCACCCGAAGCGGGACTACGTAGACGGCACACTTACGAACATAAGGGCGTATGTCATCAACAAATCCCGTCACGACGATGCTCGAGTCACGCGCCGCATGATCCCGAAGCTCTCGTGGTGGATCCTGTCCGATCGCATAGAACTTTGCACCAGGGTGATCGCGCAAGACCGCTGGCCATATTTCGTGTATGAAGTACAGTACAGCATCTTTATTGGCGTACATGTTCATCCCACCCGTGTAGATAGCCGCGATCTCATGGTCATCCACGCCAGGCAAAAAATAGGACACATCCACACCATTTGGGATGACTGCTGTGGCAACGCCCGGCGCGATCTGACACAGATCGGCCTGATCATTCAGGGAGACCATGATATTCGTATCGAATGATGGGCTCTGCTCTGCTTCATAGCTACGCAGCCGCCTGGCCTGAAGATCGGTGTAGAATTTCCGCACCAGATTGTCTTCTGTCTCCGCACGCCGCTCCATCAATCGGGACTCTATATTGTGGTGAGTCAACACGCTAGAGATGTTCGGAGCGAGCCGTCGGTACGGTGCCAAACCAATGGTATCGACATGCAGCAGATCGATAGTCTCACGCTCGAGCGTTGCACGGACGGCATTGCGATATGCCGCCGAACGATGAGCCATAACGCTGAATGGTAATGGGTACAGTACACCGGCACCGAAAGCGGCAAGCTTGTGGGCGAGGGATTGCTTCGGCCAGAGAGGAAAATATTGGATCGTAGCGCAGTATTTCCCGAGTTCCTGTCGGCTCTCATGGATGAGCTCCGGAGTGCTTTGTGTGTCGGGATGAATGAAGGCCAGCAAGTGCACACGGTTATATCGCCCAATTTCGCGCAGAATGTTGTAGCCGCGCTGAAGCACCCCACCATGTGGTGGATAAGGAACAATCTGGGATAGAAAAAGTATATTCATGCGGGTTTGTACCCAAGTGCGAAGCGGTTACGCTTCCGACGTGCGAGCACATTGTCATAGAGTTCCATATAATTGTTCGCCATGACTTGGGCGGTGAACTCGGATTGGTAACGTTTCGCCGCCGCGGCACCTAGCAAGGCGCGCAAACCAGAATTAGCCAGCAACCTAGTTATTGCCGACGCCATCGAAGCGACATCGCCCGTATCCACCAGCAATCCCGACATTTCATTTTGGATCACCAATGGCGCTTCTCCTACGCGAGTGGCGACAATGGCGCGCCCTGCCGCCATGGCTTCCAGGAGCACCATGGACATAGCCTCCCAGAGAGAAGGCTGAAAGAATATATCGATATGATTCATCATGACTCGGGGTGCATCCTGTATCCACCCGAGGAAAATCACATCTTCGTCGACGCCAAGCGCGTGCCGCCGTTCCTCCAAGGCCGGCCTCAGGTGGCCTTCACCGGCAACCAGGAAGACATGATCTTTAAGACCCTGCCGCTTTAGCAGGGCCGCAGTCTCCAGCAGATGAAACATGCCCTTCTGTTCTATAAGCGTGTTTATACAGCCGATGATCGTCTTGCCTTGTTCCCGATATTGTCGTATGAAAAGCGGCTCAGTCCCAGAGGCTTGCCGGTCGACACCGTTTCTTATGACTGCGAGCCGCCCTTTCGGGATACGATAAAAATCACTGATCTTATCCTTCTGAATACTTGAGACGGCGACTGGCTGATCCACAAATCGCCAACACAGCGATTCAATTGTCCGCGCCGTTTTGTCACGACTTGGATACCCACCATAATGAAAGGTATGGACCGTACGTGTATCAGATGTCATCAGGCGGCAGATCGTGGTATCGGATAATGCATGAACATCATGTGAGTGCAGAAGCCTAATCTGGCGCTTTCGAACTGCTCCACACAATGCGAGGGAAGTGAAGTAATCAGCCTTGAATCGGCGACTGTGCGGGATCGTGAACACCTCCGTCCCCTCTGCTGCGATTTTTTCACCAACCATACCATTTTCCTTCAGGCAACAGACGACGACATCGAATCTGGCGGCGTCTATGTGCCGGCAGAGGGTAGCGGTAACCTCTTCCGCGCCTCCGATATGCAGTGTCGAGTGCACGATCAGAATCTTGGGGCGATGAAAATTTGTCATTGGACTATGGTCAATTTCTTGGAATCACCGGTGCCCCACACAAGCCGCTCGGCACGCTGTTCCGCATCCTCATCAGCCAAGGATTGATGATTTTCTGGTTGGCCAATATGTGCATGCTTATTAATAAAATAGGCAGCTGTCCAGATGCCGGTCAACACATAGAGGTGTGGATAATATGCGACTGACAGGAATGCACCTCCGATGGCAAATGCGATAAGACTGGCGTTGAGTATGAGGAATAGGTTTGCTAAGTCGGATGATCGCATCCGAGCATCACGCATTAGTTTATTGTTAATGAGGTAATTTCCGATCAGCATCGCAAACAGAAACGTGATGCCAGGTATTCCGAGCTCACCCAGGAGCAAGAAGTACATGGAATGCGCAGTGAGCCAGGGAAGATTTCCAACACCGAATTCAGGTGGCCTGAACTCAGTCCCTAACTTGACGGCAAAATGACCACTCCCAACCCCGAGCAGAGGGTGTTTTTCAGCCATACGAACAGCTGTCTTCCAAGCCGTAATTCGACCCATGGCGGACCCTTCTTCCTCGTAATGGGCGATGGTGTCGATACGTTCAAAATAAATATCGGGGGCATAGCTGACGATGCCTGACACCAAAAGCGCAATCAATGCCAAGCCGATTATCTTTTGGCGTCCTTTCCACCACAGGAATAAGAACACGCAGGCCAGTGCAATGGTTGCCCCTCGTGATTGAGTTCCGACGACGCCCAGAATCAATCCTGCCAGCGCCAGCCCCCAGAATAGGCGCATCCACAATGCCTTCGCGCGCATAATGAGATACAGGCACATCGGTATGGCGATTGTTACAGACAAGCTGTAATCGTTGCCATCGCCGAGAAACGTGTTTCCTTGTATGTATGAGCGCATCTCAGGGTGGGTAATCAGTTGCGGATTCAACACCAGAAGCAGCGCGTGAGACAGTACGAGCGTGGCGAACAATGCACGCATACGCTGTTCCGTCGTTACGAGTCTGACGATGATGTAATACCAGAAGACGAAACCGAGCACAGTTGTCAGCATATTGAACGAATAATGCGTAACATCTGCCGTGAAGACGGAGATCAAAAGAAGTACAAGGAAAAATAGCAACCAGCGGGAATTCCGGTTGTTGAAAACATCCTGATCGCTGACATCACTCTTGTGAAAAATAGTAAAGAGCAGCACGGTTAGCGGCACTACACTGTTGAGTTTGACCGCCTCGATAATAGGCAGATAAGAGCCTGGCCGGACGTAATCCAGAAATATTGAAAATAGGAATCCGGAGTAGAGCAACATGAAATACTATCCCTGGCCTTCCATTACGTGATCGTAGACATCCATGATGCGCTGCAGGCGAGTGGTATGATTAAAATAATCCCGTACATGCTTTTCTCCGGCAGCGGCCCAACCGGTCGTCTGTTCCGTAGTGGTGAGGGCCTCCTGCATAGCCGCGGTCAGTGCCCGTGAGTCGTTGGGGGTGATCAGCCGGCCGGACACACCATCCGTGACGATCTCAGCCGTCCCTCCCACGTCAGTCGCCACCACCGGGACGCGCATCAACAACGCCTCCAGGACCACATTGGGCATACCTTCCGTGCTGGAGCTCTGCACGACCAGGTCCAGGCTGTTGTAGACCCGCTGCATGTCCGCTCGGTAGCCGGCGAATACGACATGATCGACTATACCCAGTTCTCCGACCAGGCGGCGAAGGCGGTCTTCCTCGGGACCGATGCCTACGATGACGAAGCTGACGTCTGGCATTTCAGGGATGATTTCTGCTGCAGCACGAAGAAATAGATCCTGACATTTCTCGAGGCTCAGTCGGCCGATGTTCCCCACCACTTTGTGATATGCGGGGATACCGAGTTCGGCCTGCACGGACCGGTCGCTGCGATCCGGCCGGTAGTCCTCCACAATCAGGGCGTTCTGTATCACGGCCAGCTTTCGGGCCGGAATACCGTGGGTAGACAGATGCGCCTGCATACGCGCACTGACGACGATGGTACGGTCGAAGAAACGCAGGAGAAATTTGTCGACGACTGTGTAGATCCGCCCCTTGAGGTCGTTGGCGATCCAGCCGTGGCAGGTTGACACCGCCGGGATACGAAGTCGTCGTGCGGCGATCAGCCCATAGAGATCCGAGCGGAAATCGTGGGTGTGGATGATGTCGATAGCGTTGTGTCTGCACCAGTCCACGATCTGACGCAATACATCGGGGTCGATGGCACGGCGCTCGGCGATGGGATAGGTCTCCAGGCCTCGCCGGGTCGCCTCGCTGAGGTAGGCATGCTCACCGTGCCGGTCACCGGAGAATGCACCGACCACGATGTGGTAGCGCTGCGGGTCGACCATAGAGGCGGTATCGAGGATGGTGCGCCCTGGTCCGTCGACCCAAGGGGAATCGCGCAAGTCGAGTACGCGTCGGGCCAAGGATGATACCGTTGCGGGTGGCATAGCCGGATCCGGAAGCGCGACATTCATTGGAACCGTCGCAGCCAAACGCACGACACGCTCAACATTTCGTTGAACCAGTCCGGGTGTGCCAGGATGTGGTTGGCCTTGTCGATGACATGAATATCCACCCAGTCACGATGTTTGGCAAGACGCTCGGGGTCACGTTCCTGGAACTTCTCCTTGAACTCCGCCGCCAGCCGATCGGACCCGCTGAAGATATGCAGCATCGGGCGCCGGCTCTGCGACATGGCAAAGAAGGCCGGTGCGAATCTCGGATTGGTGTTGTCTGTCGGCTGACCATTCGGGGTAGGTGCGACCGGTTTAGGTGCATTGCGCTCGAACAGGCGCTTGATCGATTTCCAGATCACGCGGTAATCACTCTTGAACGACAACAGCCGCAGCCAGGATGCAGGATCCCGTAGTTTGCTCAGATAGCCCTGGCGCAGCTGATCCAGCTGTCCGCGGGTCAGATGCGCCGACCACTGCGCATCGCCGACATCGAGAGCCACCGGGATACCCAGCGCCAGCAGACCGACGATGCGCTGGTCGTGCTCCGCTGTCAGGAGGCCGGTGAGTGCACCGCCGCACAACCCGCCGGCGATACAGCGGCTGAAGCCATGCTCGGCCTGCAGCCAGTCCAGCGCAGCGCGGGTATCATCAATGTAGCAGCCGAGTTGGATGCTGTTGTAGATGTGGCTCAGCTGGGTATGCTTGATCTCACCCTCGGCGTCACCGAGTCCGGAAAAATCGAACCGTAGTACGGCGAAGCCCTCGCGCACGAAGGCCTCCGCCATCTTGTTGTACATGCGATGCGGCGCGACGCGCATCTTCACGCCCGGTGACAGCAGCAGGATGCAGGGTCGGCCGGCGACCGGGACAGCGGGCAGGTGCAGCATGCCGACCAGCTGCTGCCCCTCACCATTCCTGAAGCATACCGGCACGATCTCAGGCACGGGCCGCCCCCAGCCAGGTCCGTGTGGCAGCCGACAGCGCCGGCGAATGTCGTGCGAATTGTTTGATCTCCCTCCAGAACTGCAGCTCCTCGACACGTTGCATGTCAGCCTCCGGGAAGGCGGCAGCGAGCGCCTGCAGATCGGCGCGCGGCGCCTGTGAGGCCCGCGCGATGGCGATGATCTGCACGGGTCCCCGCACCCGCGTGGCCGCCTCGAAAAGTCGGATCGCGCAGCCCTGATCGAAGAATGGATTGCCTAGATCATAGCCGTCGATATTCACGAACTCGCCGGCGCGGATCCGGCTCACCAGTTCGTCGCGGTTGGCGATCACCTTGCCATGCAGGACCATCTGCGTGGTCAGGTTGCTACGCAACTGATCCTGGAGATATTGCGCCATGTCGATGACCGGGTCCCACAACACCAGACGCCCGATGGCCGGGTTCTCCGCCGCCGCCAGCACTGCCAGAGTGGCACCATAGCGCAACCCCAGGAGGTGGATGCGGCTCACCGTCGGCTGGCGGCGTTGCAGCTCGGCGACGGCCGCGTGGATGTCAGCCACATGGTCGGCCGGGGTGAACTGCTCGAACTCACCCTCACTGTCGCCGTAGCCACGGTAATCGAAGCGCAGCACAGGCATCCCCTCCCCGGCCAGATCCCGTGCCATGGAGACGAATACCCGATGCGCCCAGAGTTTCTCCTCGGCGAAAGGATGGCAGAACACCCAGCCTACAACTTCGGGCTCGACGGTATCCGGTTCATGCAGCAGCCCGAACAACCGCTGCCCGTGGCCAGCGAAGAAAAACGGTGTCTCGTTCACGGTGTTTCCTTCATGACACGGCGTTCGGACGGTGTCCACAGTTCCTGGCGCTCACCTTTGAGGTAGCGAAACCACGCGATCAGGATCGCCACGTTCGCCATGACGAAGAACAGTGCGATCCTGCCCAGGGGATTGTCGTGAAGTCCAGCAACACCACGGTAAGCCAGTGCCGCCAGCCCATAGAAGCCGATCTGCAGTACCAGCAGGACCCCGTAGAGCCCCGTGTCGGTCAGGGCGATATTGCTCAGGAGGGCCGCGATCAGCATGAACGGCACCAGCCAGCGGATGAGCTTGTGCGACAGCAGCAGCCAGGCGAAGCGTCCGTAGCGCAGCGGGTTCATCAGGGCCGGCTTGGCGAACAGCGTGGCGATACCCCTCAGCAGGGTTCTGACCTTGCGCTGGAACTCCTGCTCCGGGCGGGCGACGGCGGTCATATGGCCGCGGGCGGCCGGTTCGGTCTGGGCACGGTAGCCCTGCTCCACGGTGTTCAGGACCGACAGGAAATCGGGCGCCAGCCCGGGCTGGAAAGGCTGCACCAGCGCACGACGCTGGGCATAGAACGAGCCGCTGGCACCGACGATGGAGGCCACTGCCGACTCCTGGTTACGCAGGTACAGTTCATAACGGCCGTACAAGCCTTCGCCTGCCCCCCCTGCGATGTGGTCTTCTCCCGATACGCAGCCCACGCCCGGATCCGCGAACGGCTGCAGCAGCGCGCTCACGGCGCCGGGTTCCAACAGGATCGAGGCATCGGTGAAAATGATGATCTGGCCGTCGGCGGCCTCCAGGCCGGTGTTCAGCGCGTGGGCTTTGCCGGCGCGTTCCGGCACCTCCAGCACCACGAGCTGGAAGGGGAGGTTCGCTGCCGCGTCCCGCAGCAGTTTCAGGGTGCCATCCGTGGATCCATCGGAGACGAAAATAACCTGGAGATGATCATGGGGATAATCCAGGGCGGCCAGGTTCTCAAGCTTGGTGGGCAATATCCGCTCTTCGTTGTGTACTGGGATGATCATGGAGACGGACTCCGGCGCCTGTTCGGTGACCGGGGTCGGTGACCGGGTCGCCAGCCGTGCCAGTACCGCCAGTAGCGCCGGATAGAGGAAATAGGCGTAGATCACGCCCAACAGGCTGGTCCAGAAGATGATTTTCATCGTAGCAAGCGGTGGAAGACTGGCATCTGGCGAGGGATCTTCCCCTTCATCGAGCCCCGCCTACCGTAACCAACGTCCCCCATTGGATGGTACAACATATTGAAATATTAGCTTAAATCAATGCAGGATGTAAGCAGTGTGTGATAATCGCCGCGGCCGCTCGCCCTTCTGAACGGAGAGGGCCGGCGGGGGTTCGTCATCCAGGCCCGAGGCAGCGTACCTGAGCGGGCAGTATTGGCACAGAGGCCAAACCCAATAGGCATGAACAGACAGATCCCCGCGGTCGCGTAAGCGATTGCCTACATCCAAACCGTCGGATGTAGTGGTATTGTCGCCCTGTCGCTCAGCACCCGCCGATGCCATAACAATCCCTGCGAATGCAAGAATATAGGCAAGTGATACGCATGTCCGGACAGCCTGTCATCGAGAGCCCCCCCTCCCATCTCAGCCATCCCCGCCATCGTGCTGCACCCCTTGGCGTGCTGTCGTACCACATCGAGGAGGCCACGGAGATCAATGCCGTCGACTGGGATGCCTTTCTCCAACGTACGCCTGGTGCAAATTTCTACCAGGCCTATGGCTGGCGCCGGGTCAACAACGGGCAATTCGGGCACGACACCCATTATCTCGTGGCACGCAGTGCATCGGGCGGTGACATCTGCGGGGTGTTGCCCCTGGTGCTGCTGAAGAGCCGGCTGTTCGGGACCATTCTCTGTTCCATGCCATTCGTCAATTTCGGCGGTCCCTGCGCGGCCAATGCCGACGTCGCTCAGGCGCTGCTGGCGCGGGCCACGGCGCTCACCCGGGAACTCGGCGCCGACTATACCGAGTTGCGCGTGCTGCAACCCATTCAGGACGATCTACCCACGACGCAGAACAAAGTCAGCATGACCATCGATCTCGATGCCGACCCCGATCGAGTATGGCAGGCCTTCACCAGCAAACACCGCACCAACATCCGCCGCGTCTACAAGAATGACATCGAGGTACGCCACGGGCGGCAGGAACTCCTCGGCGATTTCTACCACCTCCTGGCGCTCAGCTGGCAGCGCCTGGGCACGCCGATCTACCGTAAGGCCTACTTCGCCGAGATACTGGAGCACTTCCCGGAGGCCACGCGCATCTTCATCGCCTATCGGCATGCCACGCCGGTCGCCGCCGCCTTCAATGGCTACTTCAAGGATACCGTCGAAGGTATGTGGGCGGGCACGTCGCCGGACCACCAGAAACTGCAGCCCAACTATGTACTGTACTGGGAGATGATCCGGCATGCCTGTGAGAACGGCTATCGGCATTTCCATCTGGGTCGCTCCACGGTCGACAGCAACGCCGAGCAGTTCAAGAAGAAGTGGAATGCTCATGCGCAACAGCTCTATTGGCAATATATCCTGAACGGTCGCGAGGATCTGCCGGAGCTGAATGTGAACAATCCCAAGTACCGCTTGGCGATCGCGCTGTGGCAGAAGCTGCCGCTGTCGGCGACCCAATGGTTCGGCCCCCTGATCGCACGGTCGATACCCTGAGATCATGCGGTTGCCAAGATACATTGCGCCGGCCGGAACGCCGATCCCCTTCACCACGCTTATGTCCGCGGGGATTGATCAGCTTCGTGGACAGGACACGGGAGAGGCGCTCGCCGCGGCGATCCAGGAGCGTTACGGCGTGCGCCACTGCCTCACGCTATCTTCCGGGCGAGCGGCATTGACACTCATCTTCCGCACACTGAAGACGCTGGCCAACGACCCCCGGCGCAACGAGGTCATCGTGCCGGGCTATACCTGCTATTCGGTTGCGGCCTCCGCCATACTGGCAGGGCTGCGGCTGCGCATCGTAGACATCGACCCTCAGACACTCTCCTACGACCAGGAACTGCTGGCAGGCGTCGATTGCTCGTGTGTGCTGGCGATCATCTCCGCGAACCTCTACGGCCTGCCGAATGACCTCGACGCCATCGAGCAGTTGGCACAAACGCGCGGGATCTACATGATCGATGATGCCGCACAGGCCATGCACGCGACGTTTCGGGGCCGTAACGTCGGAACATTCGGTGATGTCGGCATCTACAGCTTCGACAAGGGTAAGAACATCACCTCGCTGCAAGGCGGTGCGATCGTCACCCGCGACGATGGCATCGCGAAGGCCTTGGCCACGGCGATCCGCGAGCTGCCCGGGGAAGCGCCTGTGACAACGGCCGCGGCATTCGTGAAATTAGCGGTCTATACTCTGCTGCTACGGCCCTGGCTGTATTGGATACCGGCCAACATCCCCGCTCTCGGCCTCGGTAGAACCGTCTACACGACCGATATCCCGTTACACCGCTCAAGCAGCATGGCGACCGGTCTGGTATTGCGCCTGCTCGGCCGGATCGATGCCATCACCGCGGCGCGGGTACAGGCTGCCGCACGCGTTGCAGACGCGCTGACTGGTATTGACACAGTGAGCGTCATCTCCCCACTCCCTGGCAGCGTACCGGTATACCTGCGCCTGCCTTGCCTGGCGGCCGATGCCGATCAGCGTGATGGCCTCATTGATTCCCTGGTACACGCTGGTATCGGTGCCACGCAGTCTTTTCCATGCGCCCTGGGAGACCTGGTAGAGATCGCAGATCACAGCACAGTCGAGCGCGACGTCATGCGTGGGGCCCGCGACGTGGCCACACGCATGATCACCCTGCCGACCCTCGCCTACCTACGCGATACGGACATCCGCCGGCTGGCCGCGGCTCTCCCCACAACCCGATCCCAAGCGATCTGAGCGGTCATGCTGCGTAACCGAATAAAAAATCTGCTCGCGGATATTTTGTACCATTCCGGCCTCTCAACGCTGCTGGTACGCCGGATGTTCAGGCATCGGATGGTCGTTCTGACCTATCATCGGGTGCTGCCGTTGGCCGACAGGGATACGAGTTTTTCCCACGCTGCCATCATGATCAAACCCACTACGTTCGCGCGTCACCTGGCCGTCCTGACCCGCCATTTCGACTGCCTGAGCCTCGACGGGTTCAATGCTGCCATGCGAACCGGGGCGATATCCGGGATACCGAGATGCCTCATCACCTTCGATGATGCATGGCAGGACAATTACACTTACGCCTTCGATCTTCTGAAGAAATGGCATGTACCGGCAGTCGTTTTCGTACCTACGGACTACATCGGGACAGAAAAACTCTTCTGGCAGGAGCGGCTCGGTCATCTAGTTGAACGAGTCTGTGCCAGCAAGTCGGCCGACGCGGTACGTCTGCTAGGGAAATACGAATGGTCTTACCTGGTGGCCATTCCGCTACCCCAGCGGCGTGAGGAGATAAAAACGGCCATACGTGCGATCAAACACAAGACATACATGGAGATCGATCAAATTATCGCCGATCTGACCGCAGCCCTGAACCACATCGAACCGGATTATGGGCCTGACCGATATCTGTCCACAGAACAGATGCGGGAGATGATGAGACACGACATCACTTTCCAGTCTCACGGTTGCACACATCGTGTGTTTCCCAGTTTGCGTGTGGAGGAACTGTCCGGGGAACTTCAGCGGTCACGCCATTGGCTCCAGGAGCACATGAATGCGGAGCCAATAGCGCTGGCGTACCCCAACGGCGACCATGACTCCACCGTTCAGCGGGAGACGCGACAGGCCGGCTACGCGCTCGCCTTCACGACCATCCCCGGTCAGGTCGACATCACCAGTGATCCGTTGGCGATCCGGCGCATTAATATCAACGACAATGTAGCGGGGAGCGAGGCCCGACTGCTGATGGCCTTGCTGCTTTCAGGCAGATAACCGGACATGAAGATCCTCGTTACCGACGGCGACAGTCGAGCCGCCCTTGCGATCACCCGCAGTCTGGGGAGGGCTGGTCATGAAATCATTGTGGGCTCTAAGCGGATCCACAGCCTGGCGGGTGCGTCTCGCTTCTGCGGCGCCCGGGTGCGTTATCCCGATCCGGATAGCTGTGGGCCGGCATTCATGGATTTCATCGTTGACTATGTCGCCCAGGAACAAGTTGAGGTGCTGCTACCGGTTACGGATATCACGACCTTGATTATCGGTGCCAATCGCCATCGCATACCGGAAGGATGCAGCCTACCCTTTCCAGATATCGACACCGTTCGGGCTGCGGCCGACAAGGACGCGACGATGGCGCTTGCACGCAGGCTCGATGTCGACATACCGCAATCCACCATCATCGATACTCCAGCCGACGCCATAACCGATGCTGGTCGGCTCGGGCATGGGCTAGGCTTTCCGCTCGTCATCAAACCGTTCAGATCACGTATCGATACCGGGACTGGGTGGATCTACACCGCGGTGAGCTACGCGCATGATGAGTCGGAACTGGCTCGCATCCTCGGAGACCTCGATCCACGTGCCTTTCCGGTGATGCTGCAGGAGAAGATCATCGGTCCCGGTATCGGGGTATTCATCTGCGCCCATCAGGGCAAGGTCTTGGCGGCCTTCTCCCACCGGCGGCTGCGGGAGAAGCCACCTTCGGGTGGCGTGAGTGTGTTGCGGGAGAGCATCGCTTTGGATCCTCTGGCGTTGGATTTTTCTGAACGCCTGCTGCGTGAACTCGGCTGGACCGGGGTAGCGATGGTCGAGTTTAAACAGGACCGGCGGGATGGCCGTCCCAAGCTGATGGAAATCAACGGTCGATTTTGGGGATCGTTGCAGCTGGCGATCGACGCAGGCGTCGATTTCCCACGATTGCTCATCGACAGCCTCACGCGCCCACATATGCAGCCGGTATTCGATTACCAGATCGGTGTGCGGACGCGTTGGCTGTGGGGTGATATCGACGCCCTCCTCCTCCGCCTGTTCAAACCCGAGGAGAGCCTCGACCTGCCACCGGGGTTCCCGTCCCGAGGACGTTATCTGGCGGAGTTCATCAAGTCATTCAACCCCGCAACGCGACTGGAGATCGAGCGGCTGACCGATCTCAGACCTGCTTTGCACGAAAGCGTACAGTGGTTTCGTAACCTGCTCAGGACACTGCTGCCGTCTGCATGAGCCGATCACCGAAAGCGGCACAGGCCGCGTGGAGCTGGCGTGCAATGCGCAACTGTTTCTGCGGGGGTTGTTTGTAAGGGTCCTTGATGATGATCGGGGTTGCAGTGCTGACGGCACCCAACCACATGCACTTCTCCAGGTAAGTATAATAATGTTGATGCATGAGCCGGTAATTATGACCATCCATTATCAGAATGAGATCGGCCCAGTCCAGATCATCACGGTTGATACACCTCGAGCGGTGTGGCGCGAGGTCGATACTGAAGGTCTGTGCCATGTGCTGGAATGCCGCCTCGACCTCCCTGCCCGCGCGTGGATGGAAGCCTGCCGATCGTATTTCGAGCATGGCCGGCTTGGTGCAGGTGGTCTTCAGACACGCCTCAGTGAAGGGGCTTCGGTAGATATTGCCATAACAGATAACCAGTATCCGATGCACCGGGGGGCCCTTAAGTAGCGCAGTCGCAGCCGCCCGGGCCCGAAGCCGCGCCAGGGCGTAGTCGCGCCACTTGATGAGTTTGCGTGGCAGAATCGGGGTCATCGGCTCACTGGCGCTCCGCGGATGAGCCGAGCAGCACCGGACTGGCGTGCAGATAGGCGGTCGTGGAGCGCTTCTTGCGGATGTCCTCGAAGACCCATTCCGCTTGTTCCGCGGAGATCCCGATGGCCCGCCCAAGCGCCTCTGCCCCGACTCCATGGTTCAATGCCCACAGTGCCAGGTCCATCTGCTGATACGGCAGTGCGAAATAGAACTCGTCCTGGCCTTGGGGAAGGCTGTAGGTGTCAGTGGTGGGGACCGCCGACGTGATCTCGCCCGGTAATCCAAGCGCCTTGGCCATGGCGTAGACCTGTGTCTTGTAGAGGTGCGCGATGGGCTTGATATCCGCAGAACCGTCACCATTCTTGACGAAAAACCCCTGATCGTATTCCAGGTAGTTGGGCGTCCCGACCACGGCGTAGTTGAGCCGGTCCGCATGGAAATACTCGACCGTTTTGCGGATACGCTGCTTGTAATTCGTCGCGGCGACGATCTGCAGGTATTCTTTCAACGGCAGACGTTTCTCCTGACGATTTCCCGACGGGTCCTCCACCACCAGTAAAAAGTGATTGACCCCCCCTTGAATACCGCCGGAGATCGCGATTTTATTCTTCCAGTCGATACCGTAATCCGGGAACACACTGCGGATAGCCGAATCGCGCCACTCGTAGCAGCCAATCGCGTCCAATGTCGGCGCGATGTCATGCACGGTGTATTCGATGCCCAGATGTTCCGCGAGTGTCCGACCACGAGTGCCGCTGGCCGATGAAGAATCCCGTTCCGGCAGCAACAGACCGAAGACTTTCCTGGCACCCAGCGTCCGCACCGCCAGCGCCGCGCAGACCGAGCTGTCGATGCCACCGGATATGGCAACTACTAGCCCCCTTCGATTGAGCACATCGCGCAGCGCTGCACGGATGCCATCACCGATGCGATCGGCTTCGGCCAGATAATCAATATCAAAAACAGTTGAATCTATGGATTGGTTCATACCTTGTTATCCCATCCTACTGAAGCTTGAAACGCTGCACCTTCCCGGAAGCTGTGCGGGGCAAAGAGTCGGAGAATTCTATGAACTTGGGGACTTTGTAGCTCGCCAGATTCTGACGACAGTGCCGCTGGATGCCTTTCATGTCCAATTCAGCTCCTGGCTTCGGCACCACGATGAGTTTTATCGCCTGACCGAGCATCGGATCGGGCACGCCGATGGCCACCGTTTCGGCTACGCCATCGAGTTCCAAAACGACTTCCTCGATCTCCTTCGGGCTGATGCGATGTGCGCCCGTCTTGATCATGTCGGTGGCACGGCCGACGATGTACAGGTACCCGTCCTCGTCACGGTAGGCGATATCCCCGGTATGCAGCCAGCCGTTGCGGAGTACCTGCTGCGTCGTTTCCGGGTCGTTCCAGTATCCATGCATGATGTTCTGGCCTTGCGCACGCAGTTCCCCCGGCACGTGTGGCTCCAACTCGCGATCATCAGGGCCGTGAATCTCGATGCGAACACCAGGGACGGGCACGCCGATGGAGCCAAGCTTGTCGACCAGTTTCTCGGGCGGCAGGTAGGCCAGTCTGGCGCTCGCCTCAGTCTGACCGTACATGACGAAAAACCGAACCTTCGGCAGCATTGACACCAGCCGGTGGACGTCCGCCGGTGCCATCGGTCCACCCGCCTGGGTCATATAGCGAAGACTCGAGAGATCGAACTGCCCGAGAGTGACACGATTGAGCAGGATGCTGTAGGTGGATGGCACACCCGAAAATCCGGTTACCCGTTCTTCGACCATGCGATTCAGCACCTGTACGGGATAGAGCATGGATTTCTCCAGCACAATGCGCGCGCCGACCGCCAGATGCGTGTGGAGAATGGAGTTACCGTAGGAATAGAAGAACGGCAACACATTGACGATGCTGTCGTCCGGCTGAAGTCTCAGATACTGCAGAATGGACTGCGTGTTACTGCAGAGATTGCGGTGCGTGAGTGTGACGCCCTTCGGATTCCCCGTCGTACCGGAGGTATATATGATCGCGGCCAGCCCATCCTCCAGGAGATCCCCAGGGTGTTGTACCGTCGCCTTGGCCGTCGTCGCCTGCACCCAGGCGTATCGATTCGGCGCGGACGCAGTATCCTGTCCCAGTGCGATGATCGGCAGTGTGGGGGCCATCCGTTCCAGGATCGCGGCGTATTCCGGATGATTGGCATCTGCAATCAGGAGGCTGGCATCGGAATGCCGTACCCAGGTATCGATGTCGCGCGCCTTCGCTGCCGTATTCATTGCCACAACCACACCGCCGCTGAGCAGGACGGCATAATAGGCGACCACGTAATCTACGGAATTGTCCAGGAACAGGGCGACACGATCTCCCTGGCCGATATTCATTTCCGTCAGAAATCCTGCAACAGTCCTGACCCGCTCCCACAGCGTCGCATAGTTCACTCGCGAACTGCCATCGACAATGGCGACCGCATCTGGCTGCTGTTCCACGGAACGCAACAGTAATGCAGGCAGGGATGTGCAGGTCGTGGACATCAGGCGGCGACGCCCTTGCGCGCAAGAAAGGCCGAAATGCGGTTCACCGAGTCCAGGTTGTCTGGGATCATCTCCTCGTCATTCACCTTGATACCGAATTCATCCTCCAGGAAATAGATGACTTCCAGCATGCCGGTCGAGTCCAGGATATTCTTCTGCAGAAACGAATCGTCGCTCCCCAACATGCCCTGGTCCTCCGTAAACAGGTAATTTTCAAGAATGAAATTTCTCAGCTTGGTTTCAACAGACATGTGTTGCCTCGTTCAGATTGCCTTCATTTCCCATCGCCCAACGATCGGCTCGGTTGATTATATTGTCGGTGTAACCCTCTACATAGAGGTGATGCAGCGCCTGGGTCGATAGGATGCCGATGAATGCCATGTTGTCCTTGGCGCTGCTGGCCCGTCCGGCCCTCACCTTCTTGTACAGGAGGGATACCTTCTGCGCATCAAAACAACCTACCCGGCCGACATAGTCGGGATCGAGCAGATGCTCCACATAGCCAGCCTTGTCCACATCACGGAAACTCTCGGCATCCGGCGCGCGGTAGGGCTGCTTGTGCCGCCTCAGTATAGAGCGTGGAATGCGGTCTGCCATGGCACGCTTCAAGAGATATTTCTCATTCAGGACCTTCATCTTTAACCGCGGATCCAGCCGGTTGGCGAATTCGATCACACGATGGTCCAGATATGGAAAACGGCCTTCGATGGAATTCTGCATCAACATCCGATCGCCTTGCGATGACAGGAGATAGCCCGACATCAAGGTCTTCGACTCGACATACTGGGCACGGTTGAAATAATCCCAGCTACCGATACCTGCAGGCAGAATGCCGGCGACTGCCGCATAAGGATCTTCTCGCAGGCTGTCGTTCATGTCACTCGAATAGAACGTCTTGCACTTGGCTGTGGTGACCCAGCGAGGAAGATGTGAGAAATACGCCAGATCCGGATTATCCAGACCGACCCCGAAGAACGATTGCAGGTACGCTTGCCCCTGTACCTTCGAAAAATCGAGATAGGGATACAAGCGTTTCAGCAGCAACGGTCGCAGCCGCGAGCCCGGATTGGCTGACCAGAAACGCCGGATCTTGGTCTCTTTGAAGATATCATAACCACCCAGAACCTCGTCGGCACCCTCCCCCGTGAGCACGACCTTGTAACCTTGTGAGTGTACGAGGCCCGAGAGGATTCCCATCGGCACCGGGGCCGTCCGCAGAATTGGTGATTCAATATGCCATATGGCGTTCAGAAAACCGGCAGCGACGTCGTCTGGTGTGCAAGTGATCCGGCTGTGTTCTGCCGTCAACCGGTTGGACATCTCGTCCTGATACAGTCGTTCATCGAGATCGCTGCCCGGGAACGTAATCGAAAAGGTTCGCAGTTGTATGTCGGTCATACCAGCAATCAAACTGACCAGTACTGACGAATCCAGGCCGCCAGACAGGTAGGCACCTACCGGCACATCCGAGCGGAGGCGGATCAAGGTCGCATCAAGCAGCAACTCGTGCAGTTGTCCGGCCAACTCCGTTTCGCTTGCGGAGTGATATTCACTCGGTTGGCAGAACGTCCAGTCCCAGTAGCGGTGCTTTCTGCAGCGCCCCTTCTCCACCACCATCATTTCACCCGGTGCGAGTGTTTTGATTCCCTCGAATGCCGTTCTGGGTGGGATTACGGACCAGAAGGTCATGATCTGATCCAGGGCCACCCTATCGATGGCTGGTACACACTCCATACCAGCGAAGATTGATTTCATCTCCGAGGCGAAATACAGGCGGCCATCATGTTCCGTGTAGAACAACGGTAAGATGCCCGGACGATCTCGTACCAGTACCAGACGCTTGTTGGCGATATCCTGCAGGGCAATCGCGAACTGACCGTTGAGGTGTTGTACAAAATCGTCGCCATACTCTTCATACAGGTGGACGATTACTTCGGTATCGGTATGGGTATAGAATCGATGTCCTTTGGATTCCAACAGTTTCCGCAGTTCGATGTAGTTGAATATTTCACCATTGAAGACCACCCATATGGTGCGATCTTCGTTGTGGATCGGTTGATGGCCGCCTGCGAGGTCGATAATGCTCAATCGCGTATGCACCAATCCGAAGCCGTCCCCGCGCAACATCCCATGGTCGTCCGGCCCCCGGTGCTCGAGTAAGGCTGCCATACGCAGCAGGGTCCGCTCCGGGATCGGCGCAGTGGATGACATATTGATGATCCCGGCGATTCCACACATGGTTTCAAGAGAGATATCGTGATGCGATTGATCGGCTGGTCATCAAGCGTGCGGCTGCACAGGAAGCAGGCCAAGGTCCATCAGGACATCCCTGGCTGGTTGGAATCTGAAGTCGGCCAACAACGCTTTGAGCCGCGTCTCGCAACGATCGAGATTGTTGTAATGTCTGAACCTCGAGAACCAGGTGCCGTCCAACCTGGGCTGGTCGACATCGAGCTCCCACGGATGCAGGTAAAATATGAATGGCGCACACCTGCGGTCATTGATCCACTTCAGGCCGGCTCGGGTCAACCAGTAGGGAAAGAGCCGGAAATATCCACCACCACCCAACGGCAGTGTCCCCACGCGCAGGTCGAGTGTCGTCACTGGGAACTCGATCAACTCGGCGCCCTTGGGGGTGATCTTCTTGTGAGGCGCCGGTTCGGCACCGGGGATTCCGTAGCGATCGTGGCGGATCGGGAAAATACTCGAATCGTACACGAAGCCACACTCGTGCAGGATATCCAGTGCCCATAGCGACTTCTTCGTGATGGAGTAACTTGCGGCACGGTAGCCGAGCACGGCTTTCTGAGCCTGGTCTTCGAGCAGATGCTTGGACTCAAGGGTCTCGCGTTTGAACTCGGTTGGATCCTGCTGGTATATCAACCGATGGCTATAGCCATGGCAGGCGATCTCGTGGCCTTGGGCAATGATCTCCCGGACGATTATCGGGTGTCGCGCCGCAACCCAGCCGAGTACGAAGAAGGTGGCCTTGACGCCAGCTTCTGAGAACAGCTCAAGGGTGCGGAACGTGTTTTTTTCGACACGGCTTTCGTGCTTGTCCCAGTCTGAATATTCGATGATATTCGAGAAGGCCGCTACTTGGTAGTAATCTTCGACGTCGACCGTCAGTGCGTTGGCAATCATTTTTTTTGCGCAAGATGCACGTTGGTGGCAGGTCTCACACCCAAACCGTCCTGGATATCATCTGACCACTCTTGACAGGCTTCGTCATCGTCATCCGATACGATGGCGTCCGGACCCCGTCTTTCCTCCAGCAATGATTCCAAACGTTGCAATTTCTCGTCTACAGCGCCCATCCGGGAGGACATATCACCCAACAGGCGCAGTACGAGCGAAAATAGGTCCGCCCATTGTTCATGACCCGCGCTGAAGGCAGGTGCTTTTCCCTCATTTTGTCGGCGCAGCGCAGCGTCGATGGCAGCAGTCACGGATTGCTCACCATGAGACTGCATTGACTTGTGCGGCTTGGTGGCAACGGGTTGCCATTGCAGTTCGCCGATTGCCTCTTGCATGACGGTCTCGTCGACACACTTCACTGAATCCGCGAAGGCGCAGATGAGCGCGGTATCGCATAAGATATTTATCTTGCGCGGGATTCCGCCGGTATACCGATACACTACAGAAAGCACTTCCTTGGCAAAGATATCGCCATCGGTGCAGCCGGCTATTTTCAGCCGATGCACGATATATTCCCAGGTCTCGTCTTGCGACAATGCCCCGACATGGAAACGGAGTCTGATGCGCTGCACCAGCTGCTCCATATCCGGGCGGCTGAGCGTATCATTGAGTTCCGGCTGTCCCACCAGAATGATATTGAGGATCTTCTCTTTTTCCGATTCCAGACCGGAGAGCATGCGGATCTCTTCCAGTACTTTCGGACTGAGGTTTTGTGCCTCGTCCACGATCAGAACAATATGCTTTCCCTGCGAATAGCTCTCCAGAAGATAGGTATTCAGGAGCGATAGCAACTCGACCTTGCCACGGTCCTTCAGGTCCCCCGAATCAAAGTCGAGTTCGACCAGCATAGCCTGCAGGAACTCGACCTCGTCGAGCTGGGTCTGAAAAATACGGATCAGCTTGACGTCACCCTCGACTTCGGACAGAAGCTTATGGATCAACGTCGTCTTGCCAGCACCTATTTCACCGGTGATGACTACGAAGCCATCCCGCCTCCACACGGTATAATCCATGTATGCCTTCGCACGCATGTGCCCGCCACTCAGGTACAGAAAATGTGAGTCTGGCGTGAGCTGGAAGGGCTGCTCTGTCAGGCCGAAGAAATTGAGGTACATCGCAGTTTCTCTGGATCAGCGGAAGGCGCGTGGGTCCGTCCTGCCGTAATAGATCAGGAAAAGGACACGATTCTCGTCATAATCTCCGCCTACCAGGTTGCTGTCACGCGTGTTGAAGATGTAGTCCAAGCGGGCGGTGAGGTTTCGACCCAGCTGGCGTTCGAGGCCCAGCCGGTACTCCGCATCCTTATTGAGCTGAGTGGTATCCAGGTAATCCTCGCGCCGCAAAAGGACATGGGCGTTCAAATACGTCGATTGAGCGATGCCGCGATGATAGAGGAAGCGTGCTGAATAGGTTTCGCGGTCCAATGGGAGAAGTTCATAATCCTCATCACGCAACAGTGCGTGGACCTCCCAGTTGCGCTCCGATGTACCGCGGCGGTAACGGGCTTCAATGCGCCGTTCGAAAAAGATATCCCCACTGACGATCTCGCTGCTGCGATCGAGCTCGAACGGGCGCGCGCCAGCCATGAGGAGATCGGTACCGGCATCGGTGTATTGGCCAGATGCTTCGATATAAAACTGTGTATTGACGCCGACCTGGCGTACCCAGCCGAGCCGCCCCAAGAACCCATCCAGACGCTCTTCATTGTCACGATCGATGCGTGTCGCACCCACGTCCGCAACCAGGGTCGACCGACCTTGGCGCATATCTGCACGAACGAAGTAGTCGATACGCTTGAAATCGTTATTTATTTCTTCAGCGAAATCCGTGTCTGCATACGCCACATTGGCCGATAGATCGAAGCTCGGCCGAAGTGCGCGCACCCAGCCGACAGTGGCGATATTGCGGCTACTGTCGACGTCGGTATCCTCGAAATAATACTCCGCGCGACGGAGTGAGGTTTCCAGGGTCGTCGCCGGTCCGAGTCTGAAGAAAATATCAGGGCCGGTCGCAAAGGCGTTGGTGTTGATGCGGTTGTCAGGGGTCTCTGGCGCTGCGGCACTGAGGGCCGTCTGCGTGAAATAATCCTCAAGACGCCAATGGAACTGCCCAGGCAGGGGCCGCCATTCGAGATCTGTGCGTAACGAGCCCAGGGTCTCATCGTCGAACACGTTGTTCAAATAATTGGCGTAATCAAAAAGTGCCCGAACATCAGCGTCAAAGGCAGCGGAGGTATGCTCCAGCGAAAATGCGAGGAGCAGCGAGAGGCCGATTTCGTCCTCTTCGGCATTTTCCGTGAGCGCCATGTTGTCGCTGTATTCCGCTTCAAAGCCGATGGCATAATCGCTTCGGAACGCCTGTGAAACAGGAGTATGTATGACGCACACTACGGTAATAACCAGGCGGGTTACGGTACGCAACAGTGCGGCGACTGGTGCTGGCCGCAGGGCATTACACTCTTGATCGCTACACATCACCACCACACCCTCGGCAACTCGGGCTTGTCATTGAAAACGATACCTAAAAATTTCTCCTTGCCAATCGCTTTTGCCGACTGAATGATATGCTTTGTCGTTGTCCTCCCGAACGGCACAACCAGCACGACATGGTCACAGACGTCCGCAAGAATACGGGCATCAGCAGCGTGCATAATCGGTGGTGCATCTACGATGATGTACCGTTCTGGATAGCGCTGCTCCAACTCTTCCATCAGCTCTCTTAGCCTGATGGATGTAAAGAATTCCCGCATTCCCTCCATATCGTTACCTGCGGGAATGATGCGTAACCGCGCGATACCTGTTCTGTGAATGATGTCCTCAGCGCTGAGCTCGGGGTTCTTGAGAAATTCGCGCAGCCCGGGCCTGTCCTCGCCCAATGCCAAATGACTGGCAGAGGGGCCTCTCAGGTTGCAGTCGACAATCAGCGCTGTCTTGCCTTCATCCAGCGCTATGGCAGCAGCCAGATTCCTGGCAACGAAAGTGTTGCCTGCCCGCTGGGTCGTGGACGTGACCATCACGATTCGTTTGCCTTCATCGAGACGCTGCAGAATTGAGGTGCGCAGTTCGCGAATGGCATTCAGGACCAGACCATCAGACATCGCGCCACTGATGGTGCGCAGGGCAACAAGTTCGGTCGGCGACCGATAGCTCTGTTCCCCCATGAGTGTGATTTCTGCGGCACCGCCCCCAGCATTCGGCAGTGTTTCTGTATTAGCCTTCAAAGCGCGCCCCGAAATGGCGGGAGACGGTGTTTTCCGCGGCGGCAGCAATTCCTGGCCAGCGCGGATTTTGTCTAATGCTTCTTGTATTTTACTCATTGCATCATCCCTGTCCGCTGACCCGCTGTATCACGATGACTGCCATCACCGCAATTCCGCCCAGCAGCAGCAAGGACAGCAGCAGCGAACTGGCTACTTCGCGCTTTCCCTCAATCGGCACCAGCATATGCGGTAGCACACCCAGTACCGGCAACCCCAGTTCCTCCACGATGCGCTCCTCCGAGCGGATACGTGGATCCAGTTTCCGCAAGGCCACTACTACCCCTATCGGGAGTAACAGCGCCAGAATCGGCCCACCTATGGCAAAATGAACGAATTGCAGCCCGCTCGGCTTATGCGGTACGTAAGGAGGCTCGTCTATGCGCATCGTCAGGCCCTTCTGCTCACGGTCCAGATTCATCGACACGCGGGCAGATTCTCGCCGGCGGGTGAGATCCGCGTAGATCTCCCGGTTGACTTCGTAATCGCGGGTCAATTCCGCCAGCCGGGCCTCGTAATCCTGAACCCGTTTGCCAAGCTCCATCTGTTCTTCCAGCGACCGTTTGGTGTTCTCATACCTGGATGTCAGTGTTTCGATCAGGGTATTGGTCTGATAGAGCGTTCGTTGCAGTTCCTGATAGACGGGATTCGCCAGAACACGCTCATCAATTACTGTGGAAGATGTTCCCTGGCCCCTCGTGCCTTGGGTATTACCCTCACGCGCGATGGCTGAGCGCAGATCTTGTATCTGAGCCTTCAGGTGGATGATGTCCGGATAGGTCTCGTGATAGCTCAGCCGCAAGGTATCGAGCTGAGACTGCAATTCGGCAATACGGGTCTTATTCTGCTCCGCGCGGGAGAAGTTGGTGGCCATTTCCGCCTCCCCGGAGAGCTGTCTCACCAGCGATGCCCGGCGGATACGTGCTTCGCTCAGGTCTTGAGATATCTGTTCCAGCTGGGCGGACAGTGCAGCATTTCTCTGGCCGATCTCCCCAATGATACCCGGCCTGGCTTCCAGATTTTCGGCCCGGAAATTCTTCAATTCCTCCTCCGACTGGAGCAGCTTTTGTTTATATGCCTGTGCCTGGCTTTCGATGAACTCGAAGGCCCCTTCGCTCTCTCTGGCCTTGTCCGCAAGGCTCTCGGCGATAAAGAAATTGGCAAGATATTTGGTTATCGCATAGGCAAGTTCGGGGTCACTGTCTCGATACTCGATCGTAATGAGGTTGGGGCGTCCGGTTACGGTGGTGCGTTGCCGGATACCTTCCATCATCCGTTCCAGATCGGCGGGATTTTTTGCCTGGGTATCCAGTCCCGTCTTCTCCAGGACTTTGAGAAGAATCTTGCGCCCATCAATGATTTCACGCGCGATCCTCGACCGGTCCAATACCTCCGTCTGCACCGCTGCGCCCTGCATCAGTGGCCCCATGATGTTCTGTTCCTGGACGTAGATGGAGGTCGACGAGGTGTATATCTTGGGCCAGTTCATGCCGACATACAGCGCGACCAACATCAACGACACGAAGCTGACGACTACGAACGCCCGATGGCGCGCAGTCTCGATCAGGGTGAAACGGATAAAACTTTCAAGCGGTGTCGCCACGCGATTAGCCTCAGCTGCCGATTCTGGATGTCAAAACAGGCGCTCGGGAACCGTAATGATGTCACCCGGCTGCAATGTATAATTGGTCGCCAGCTTGCCCTCCTGCAGGATACCGCCGAGATCGATCGGATAGACCTTCGTCTCGTTGCCGATCTTCCTGTACAGCTTGGCCCGACTGGGCGCCGCAAACTCGTTGATGCCACCGGCCTGCAATACGGCGTCCAGAACCGTCATCCCCTGCCGGTGGGCGATCGATGTCGGCGTCTGTACAGCGCCCGTCACGCGGATACGCGAGATATATTCGTGGGTCCGTAATTCAGTGATGATCACCGTAACGTTGGGGTCACGTACGTACTGAGACAGGCGTTCACGCACCTCTGTGGCGACCGCCGACGGCGTCCGGCCACCCGCCTGCACATCGCCGATCAGCGGCAACGAGATCATGCCGTCCGGCCGCACCGGCATGCTCATCGACAACTCGGGATTGCGCCAGACATTGACCTGTACTTCATCATCGACACCGATGAAATATTCCGACGCCTGAGCGCCCCCCTCGCCGGTCTGTGCCGGGCCTTCTGTGGGGGGCAGCGGGACGGTAGTGCACCCCGCCAGCGTCCAGAGCATCAGCATGAGCCACAAGCCACGTATGCGCATATCGTTCCCCTGCTGTGTAGCACCGTTCATTATGGACTAGCCAGTGGTAATAAAATGGCTAGCAAGATTCCACGACAACCATACGCCGCCACCCTGCCGGGACGGCGCGTGTTCGGATCGGGCATCGAGAATCAATGATAAACACTTGATATTGAATATTTAGTACGCCAGGTACGGCGCTGGTATAGGACAAATTGTCGTGCTACCCGTACGCAATGGTGGCGCCGTTCCCCGTGCTCCTAATGAGCACCCCTTCTCAATAATACGACCTCGGCCGTCTGAAATAATATCAGTAAGTCCAAGAATATACTGTAGTTTTTTACATAATAGAGGTCGTATTGGAGTTTCTTGACTGCATCGTCCTGGCTGGCGCCATAAGGGTAACGGATCTGCGCCCATCCAGTCAGTCCGGGTTTCACGCGATGGCGCTCGCTGTAGTAGGGGATATTGTTGCGCAATTCCCGGGTAAACTCCGGGCGTTCCGGACGGGGGCCGACGAAACTCATCTCCCCCTTCAGGACGTTGTAGAGCTGGGGGAGCTCATCCAGCCGGGTGCGGCGAATGAACGAACCGACAACCGTGATACGCGCATCATTCGCGCTCGCCCAGCGCGGACCATCCGATTCCGCATCGACGCGCATGCTGCGGAATTTGACTATTTGAAACAACTGACCATGCTCACCGACCCGCGTCTGGCGATAGAGAATCGGACCGCGTCCACCGCTTTCCAGGAATACCGCCAAGCCGGTCATGAGCATCAACGGCAGCGCGATGGGCAGCATGAGCAATACAATGCTGATATCGAAAATCCGCTTACTCACCTTGCGCAGGGCGTTCAGACGAAAGCCGTCTGAGAGAAATAGCCAACTCGGCTGCAGGATATCGAGGCGCACCTTACCTGTTTCACGCTCGAAAAATGTGAGGAGATCAACGACGCTTATGCCACTCATTTTGCAATCCAGAATGTCGCGTACTGGCAGCGCCTTCCGGCGATCATCCACCGCGAGCACGATCTGATCCACGTCAGCCTTGCTTATCATATCGACCAATGACTGGTCGTCGGACAGAATATCGCCCTTGCGCGGTGCCCCCGTTTCGGTGGTGAGTCGTACGAAGCCAACGACATTCAGTCCATTCAGCTCACCGCCCTCAACTGCTTTGCGGATGAGGTTGGC
The DNA here is from genome assembly GCA_019911805.1 of Gammaproteobacteria bacterium. NCBI lineage: Bacteria > Pseudomonadati > Pseudomonadota > Gammaproteobacteria > Gammaproteobacteria bacterium. The sequence goes on along the minus strand of JAIOJV010000052.1, from coordinate 173,308 downwards.
CCGTGAACCGGTGCCGAGGACCAGAACACGCGACTTGAAGCGCTCCTGATCAGCGAGCCGATCAAAGGCCAGTCGTGTGATGACAATGAGAATGAAACTGAGGATCACGGCGAGACCCAGCGCACCGCGCCCGAGAAAGAACAAGGGGGCGAAATAGTACAGAAACGCCAGCGGCAACATACCGAGCACAAGGGCGCTTGCAACTTGGACCACCATGGCGACGAAACTCTGGTTGGTGCCACGCTTGTAGGCTCCCATGGCGATCAGCGAACTCAGCATCACAAGAGAAAACAGAAACGCCTTTGGCAACAGGGGGCCGACATACGTCTTGCCTGCCGAGACCAGGAACCGAAGCTCCACTCCACCATAAAATGCCAGCATGAACATGGCCATTTCCAGGAGCCCGAGAATGACGAAGCCCGTGGGGATGTGGTGCTGGGCAAACTGGACCGTGCGGCCGAGGCGGTGCGATGAATACACCGTCGTTGGCTCTTCGCCGCTCATATGTGCGATATTATTGATTTTACTCATGATTATATTCCAGATCGTTCTTGTCTGCCTGACAACCGGTGCAGGTAGTATTTCGACTTACTGTAGTACCTTTTAGCGTGAAATTGATATGGCTTGGATCAGCAATGCACTGTAAGCATCGGCTTACATTTAAGTATATCAAAAACAATATGTTAGGGAATCAGCCGGAGCGCTTGCCGGTTAATCTCCTGAATATGGGTCACCGCCGCGCTGAACTGTTCTTTCTCACCGACTGCAAGGTCGAATTCAACGATTTCCGCCAGGCCTCTCCGGCCAAGGACAACCGGAACCCCCGCAATGACGTCCTTCACGCCGTACTCTCCCTGAAGATAGACTGAGCAAGGCATAGCGGCCTGTTCATTGTCGCCAATCGCCTTCGCCATTCTGCAGATGGCCGCGCCGGGTGCGAAATAGGCACTGCCTTCCTGTAAATGGGTCAGTATTTCTGTCCCGGCATTCCGTGTCCGTGTGCATACCCGATCGAGTTGCGGCATCGATATCCGTTCCGCCAGAGGCACTCCCCCTACCCGCGTCTGGCTTACCACAGGCACGAGATAATCGCCGTGATCACCAATCACCCAGGATGTCACGTCCCTCACCGGGATGGCGAGCTCGCTGGCGATGAAATAGGCGAAACGCGCATTGTCCAGCATCCCTGCCATCCCGATGATACGCTCTCGTGGCAGGCCACTTGCCTTGTACGCAAGGTATGTCATCGTATTGATCGGATTAGTTACGATGATGACAATGGCATCCGGCGACCACCGCAACGCCTCTGGGACGACGGCCATCACGACCTTCCCATTCGCCGCAAGCAGATCATGGCGGGTCATGCCGGGCCGGCGCGCCAGACCCGCTGTAACCACGATCACATCCGAGTTCGCGCTTTGCGCCAGGTCCTCGGTCCCCAGAATCGTGGCATCCCCAGCGGTGATTGCGAGAGATTGCCCGATGTCCAGCGCCTTTCCTCGGGCGAGTCCTGGTTTAGTATCTGCCAGCACAACATCGCCGAGGCCCGCGGCCGCCGCCAGGAAAGCAGCCTGGCCACCGACTTGGCCGGCACCTATTATCGAGATTTTCATACCTCCCCGCCCCTACGGTCGACATTCGCTTACTTTAGCGCTATTGCCATACTGATAGCGTTCGCGACCGTCATTAAATGACACCTGCGACAATTTCCCACCATACACATCATTATCCGAAATGGTGTCGCTCTCGACATATCGTTTTAAGCGATATGCCACTTCCCCCAACCCTCCATCCGGCATTCAGAGCCCCCTGAGGCGACAGTCATTCTGGGATTGCGGGGTTTGTCGAAGTGGTGTATGTTCCGCCGTGACAGGGAAGGTTGGTTGCGCAAGACAGGAAGTCCGCGTGTTTTCTGCAAACCATCTGACAAGATGTCTTTGGGGTTTGCAGAATGTTTTGACCGCATCCCGTAAGACCTCGTACGCAGGATCGCGTGCGAGGTCTTGTCACCCTTCTGCTCCTGCGTTTTGACTACCTTCCAGGCTTGTACCTCGTCATGCTGATCGTGACGCACCGTGGCTTTTCATGAATCACAGATAAGATCCGTTTCCCGATCTTAGCCGCCATGGATCACGGAGGGACGGGTTATGCCTAATTCCAGAGTTGCTGTTGTCGTCGTCAGTCGTATGGCCCAAGGATGTGTCGAAAGGCCAAGAGCACTGATCAGATAGAGCGAAAATTCTTAAACGCCAGCGCCCCGACCTGCCCGTACGGTCACCTGCAACTCATGGTACCGCAGATCAATGAAAGTCTGGGTCATGCCAATCTTTCGCGTGTTTGCTCTGCAGATTGTCCACCATGCCGCGCAATGACGTATGCGGCAACCAAAACCGTTTCCGGACCAAATCCAGCAATCGACCAATGAAGGAATTCATGCGGGAAGTATGATTCTGCAAGGCGACGGCAAGTGCGATCCGCTCCGGTTCGGGTATTGCGCGAACTGCCGGATGCGACTGAGTCAACAAATAGGCCACGAAATCATCTTGCTGGTAGATCGAAAGCAAGATGCAGAGTCTGATCAGATCGGCACTGGATAAAATGCGCCTGCGATCATTGAGCAATTTTTCATTATAGTAGATGGCATCGCCATGCATAATCTGACCCCCGAAGGGCGTCTTGAGGCTCTCTTGACTGACCTTTCTGCGCCAATAGGTGCGCCTCAGCCCCAGTAGTGCGAAACCACGACTGCGCATATACAGATCGATATCGGAAAATAACGGCTGACCTTGGTACTGCTCATTGAATTCCACTTCCAGTTCGACGAGCTTCACGTCCTCCAGTGACGCACCCGCCCCTTTCAGGATATTCAGTTCATACCCTTGGGTGTCTATTTTTATAACATCGGGGCGGAGTTTATATTGCTCACAAACATCTTGCAGGCGGTTGATGGAGACTTGGAGGGTACTTTCAACCTCCATGCTCTCCCCGAAATGGAATTGGCGGACCAACTCCATATTCGGCTGATATAGGCTGGAGCAGCCGGGGTCCTTACAAACATATAGCGGTACAGCGTTCTGAGTGTCATCACCCAAGGCGTAAGGTAGACATTCCAGCTGATAGGGCAGAGATTGCGCACTTGCATTGATGCGCGCGCATTCCTTTGGATCGGGTTCGAAGGCATACACCCTCAGAATTGATGCGATACCACCCCATCTTGGGTGAATCCCGTAACGTGCACCAATATCAAACAGGGTGATTTTTTCACCATCAAGATATGACGTTATTTTTTCGAGGCTATTATTGTTCACACAAACCTTAAGTATATGGTTGAGGAAAAGGGTGGACAAGGAAATCCAGGCCCTCGGTATTCTCGCGAATTGGCTGGGCAAATACTATTCTTTTCTCTTATCTCCACTAGCTCGCCGCGTCTGGCGGTACTACTACGGAGGGGCCAGGCGTTATCAATCAAAAGTGCATTGAGCGCTAGTATGACGAAGCAGGCTTTTGCAATTCCCACGCCGAACCAAACGTCGTCGCCAGGCCGAGGTGCGTTCGCTGCCGACGCAGGCCCCGACTGTACTAGGACAACGCAGCTCAATGGACTTCGTGCATAATGTTCCGCCCGACGGTCACCACATCCACCTGCTCACGACAGTAGACGACTACAACCACGAGAGCCTGACGATCGAGATAGCGACGTCGTCGAGGCCGGCCGGCAGGGTTACAGCACGTGCGACCGCAACGGTCGCTGGGACAACGCACCCTCGCCGAAGTACTCGAACAGCATGACAACTACCCCCGACTCTGATTGGGAGTACGCTAGTTGGCGGGAGAAAGGTCTGGGGTAAGGTCTGGCTGAATTGGCTGGCACACAACGGCCGTGCCCGAGACAATCAGCTACGCTTGGTTGAAGTGACAGGGTGCCGGACACCGTTTGGTGATCGCAATCATGAGAGGCTGAGTAGCGAGGTTGGCTCTTCCCCCCTTCTGCTGAAAGTTGATCAGAGCACTGCAGAAGGGTATGGAATGGTGCGATCAGCTTTATAAGTTCTGCGCCGCAACAGTGGTGTGGTCCTCCGGGGCACCACGTGTATCAGGAGGTATGGCGCCTGCTACGTCCCACCCCCCAAAGAGCCACTAGGCCAGAACCCAGCAGCCATGCGGCAGCTGGAACGGGAACGGCCGCGACATCGCCGTCAAGGACCGCCCAGACGAATTTATACCCATTCGTAGCCCCCGTACCCATCTGCCCGAAAGTGGCGTCAAGATCGAATGCGCGCTGCTGGTCAGGACGGGTATCGTGCACACTGGTCCAGTAGCGGCCCGCGATCAGGTTATCGAAGGGGCCGGTGTTCTGCAGGCCCCAAGTATCACCGACACTCTGATTGCAGGAATCACTGTCAGAACCGACAGGGTTATCGGTCGAACATAGCCCGAGATTGCCCAAACCCACGTAGTACAGGTGCGACAGTTCATTGCTGGTCGAGGTATTGTTGAAGCCCTTGTCCGTACTGCCGTCGTAGGAAACATCGTATTGAAAATATGAACCGTTAACCGGCGTCACCGTCGGCATGCGCCAGTTATTGAAGCCCTTGTAACCTGCATGATTCATAGCCTCAATCCACTTGAAGGCCGTATCCCAGGTCATCGCGCCCGGATTGCCTGCATCATCCACTCGGATACCTGGAGTGCCGAAAGTGGCGGAGGCAGCCAACCGGGCGTCCTGGAGCCAGGTGATGTCCAGCACATCGTCGTAGATAAGTCCGTTACCGCGATCGATCAGAGATGCCTCAGCCACCGTGACCCCACACGCGAGCACCACGGCCGTCGCGCAGCCAATCAACTTATCCATGCATCACCTCCCAAACCTGAACCATCTGTGCTGCCGACGACCGGCAATGCGTGCCAGGCAAATATCGACATACCCTATGAGCTATATTAGCAATTACCGTGCCACCATAATTATGTAAGGGGCATTTACTGTGAAAAATCAAAATGTAAGATGTGGATTCCCCACCATAAAATTAGCCTAATTGAGGATGGAAGTGTAAATTTATCCAACACATCCTGTGTTGGAGGCTACGGAGAACCGGTAATTTATACTTATCAATCAACATGATAATCTAGCCAATTAGCTTGTAAGGCATTCTTACACGTGTTCAATTTGTCGACAAACAGGACTTATCTCGTCTATTCCTACCGGTATTTACTAGAGATGGAGCGCTTGTGTGCGGTTCATCATAGCATCTGGATGGGCTCTGCTTAATCATTGTGCAAATCAATTCAACCAGGATTCGACCAAGCAGTTCGGGGCCCGGTAAATTATGCGTAATAACGGGATCATGAGAGCCCGTCCACACTTCGAGCGAAAACAATTCGTATTTGGGCAATCGATCACAGCCTATTGCTCAGCCTGAGGCAACACTGCACGCTAACCCGATGGGCATGCCACGATAACGGACCGGAGCAGCTATATCGGGTCGAATTCATTAGTTTTATAGCAAATGGGAAGTGAGCGGGGTCTATGATGCGTAACTATTCAGTACTGTTTGCCGTGGCAATCGGAATTCTTGCCTTCAACGTCCAAGCCAAGGAATTGTATGTGAACGGCGCAACAGGTAATGATAGCGTTAGCTATTCCAACAATAGCGCAGCGTCGCCCTGGAGAACACTGGGTCGTGCGATGTGGGGGAGTACTTCTATTGCCTCCCAAAACGCATCAGAAGCTGCCCGTGCCGGTGATAACGTGAATGTTGCTGCAGGTACTTATGGTACTAGCGCGGCGACGAATTCCCGCTTGAATCCAATCTATAACCCCACGAACAACGGCACAGCAAATGCACCAATCACGATCCGCGCAAACGGCGACGTGTATCTGACCGCCTCGACCGGTGCTCAGCCGATCATCGGCGCGCTCAGCCGCTCATATATTGTCTGGGATGGGTTCATTCTGAACGAGACAAGCATCTCCACCACCGCGGATACGGGGCCCGTGACCGTGTGGGATTCACATCATATCACCATTAAGAATGCCCGCATCATCGGCCGCGTCATTAACTGGAATGACAATCACGTTGGTATCCGCGTCGAACGGGCGAGCAACATCATACTGGCGAACAACGTCATATCCGGCTTCACCGATACCGGTATGAATGCTGCTTGCATCATGACCTATGACGTCGCGAACTCAATATTCGAGCACAATGAGTGTTTCAATGCGATAACCGGTATTTTCATCAAGGGTGACCACCCGGGTGACAATCTCCCTCAGCATGGGATCACTTTGCGCAACAACTATATCCATAATGTCTCTAACGCGATCCAGTTCGGTGGCATCGGCAGCGCTGCTAACCTGTCGATGTCGTATGTCTACCGAAACCTGATCGTCGATGCAACATTCGGCGGCGTGATCTTCATCGGCTATGATAGCGTTTCACCCGCCAAGGTGACCGTTGCCAACAATACATTCCATCGGGTCGGCCTCTCGGGGGGTAATGAAGGTGCCGCCATTCTTTTGCGGCCAGGATACAATGGCTATCGCGACTTGACCTTCCGGAACAATCTTGTGACCAATAGTTCTGCCGGCGTCGCAGCTTGGGATACCGCTTTCAATGCCAACATCAGCGCGACGACATTTTCACACAACAACTACTATTCAAATACTGCAGGTGCTTATATCGCATACCGCACGTATTCACTCAGCGGATGGCAAAGCACTTTCAATAAAGACACGGTGGCTACATCTGCTCTGAACCCTCAGTACGTCAGTTCCACAGATTTTCGCCTGTCCAGTGGCTCGCCACTCCGCAGCATGGGTATCGACATCCTGGATTTGAATGGTAATGGTTCCACTTCGGATGCCATCCCCATCGGGGCTTACGTCACAGGCAACGAAGTTATTGGCCCAACGTCGACGGTTACCAATGCCTTCGCCGCACCGAGTCCACCGACCGATATCGAGATTGTGCGTTGACAGACGTAGGATATTTGGTCAGAAACGGGTCGCATCCCATTGGGGTTCGGCCCGATTCATTAACTGGTTATGGGCTGTCTGACCGAAGCAGGCGTCCCGTATCTATCCCCTGCCCTCAAGCATCTCGAGATAAAGCTCCTGAGTCTTTCTCGCCATTGTCTCTTTTGAGAACAAATCGATAACTCGCTTACGTGCCGCATCGCCATGGCGTTCGATCAACTCGGGTGCCAACAGGTATTTCTCCATCTGGGCTGACAGATCGTCCGGATCGGATATTTTCGTGTGATATCCGGTTTCCCCTTCGTCGATGATCTCTAGCGGGCCGGCAACCCTGCAGCCGATCGCGGGGCGATGACAACTCATGGCTTCCACATAAACATAGCCGAAGGTCTCATATCGGCTGGCGAGTACAAAACAATCGATGGCCGAATAGAAACTCGGCATGTCACTAAGTGTACCGAGCATCCTGACTCGGTCACTGTATCGGCTTGAATTGATCTCGTTGACCACCTCATGATAGTAGGCGTCGTTATGGTTTGGTCCGCAGTAGAGAAGGTAGATGTTCGGATATTTATCCGCCAGCCTGCAAAATGCACTGAAGACGGTCAGATGCTCCTTCCATTCTATGAACTGTGCGGCACATCCGAACACGATGGCGTCATCTGGAATTTGATACCGGGCACGCATGTCGGAACGTGCTTGGTCAGAATGTTTGAAATGGCCCGTATCGATGCCTAAGTAGATTTTGGCCTTCTTGTCACCGAACCCTTTTTCATCGAGGAGTTTATCGGTTGCTGCAGAAATGCTCACAATGCGGTCCGATAGCCGGCATTTCCATTTCCAGTTTTCCGGGTGGTTCCCCCATTCCAGATTTGACTTGGTATAGACATACTTGGTTCTGGTCAGGAGCTTGAAAAAGAATGGCTCGGTAAAAGGCGCCTGATAGAGCAGTGAATGCACCAGGTGGTACTGCTTGAAAGCAATGATGAACGGGCTTTTCGCGAAATCGATCAAGTTCGAGAAATTAAATTTTCGTGTCGGCAGGAGCCTCAGACGGTAGATTTTCACACCAAGCTTGGCTACTTCATCATGAGCCTCGTCACCCGTCGCTAACGCACCGATCTCGATATCGAATCTGTTCTTATCGAGCATTGAAACCAAGTCACACAAGTTTCTAACCTGGGAGCTGTACATAAGCTCGCTGATCGTGATGAGGATCTTGTACTTTTTCACGTCGCCAGACATCCTATTGGTGGATATGCAGCAAGCATATGCGCCCTAGTGCCTCAATAAGGCCAAATACTCACGCTCGATTGCTGCTACATTTTTTTGTATGGTGTAGCGCTCATAATAACGGACACGCGCTCTTTCACCCATGCGCTTTGCTCCCACCGGATCGGCAAGGAGATCAGATACGGCGCGCGCGAGTGCCTCATGGTCTCCCGGGTTGACCAGCAACCCAGTTTCTCCATGCACAACGATTTCTCTCGGTCCTCCGATATTGGTGGCAATCAATGGTTTTCCGCAGCCCATCGCTTCCAGGAGGACAATACCGAAGGGCTCCGGTTCTACTGAGGCATGGATAACGATATCCATGACCCGCATCAGATCCGCCGGGTGTGGTACATAACCAGTAAAAATCAACGAAGAACTCGGGATACCTGCCGATTTGGCGCGAGAAAGCAATTCCTGATGATAGTCTGTATCAGCGACACTGCCGATGACCAGGCAACGCAACCGCGGATACTCTCGGATCAGGATACCAACAGCATCGACAACGATGTGCTGTCCTTTCCAGCTTTTGATGTTACCGACGATACCGATTGTTGGCGTATCAGCATCAATGCCATATCGAGCACGTATAACCGTTTCAGATTCGTGCTGGGTAAAGCGGCTTGCATCAATACCATCGTCAATCCTTACAATCCGTTCTGGATGGATTCCCTGGCTTATAAGATTATCGGCAACCGCATCCGAGATCGCCACTATACGGTCTACCCGATTTGCAAAATACCGTGTGCGATAACCGATATACGGCTGTATTCCGCGCTCGTGTACCAGACATGGCTTTCGGGTCAATCGAGCCGCCAACATCAGGTCATGGTCATAGCCACAGGCATTGTTTATATGGACGATATCTATCTTCAGACGCCGCAGCAACAGACTCCATGCCGCCGTCCGGACCAATAGAACGCGAGCAAGGTTGACAGAAAAACTGAGTACCCGAGCCACAAAATTCGGTATGAATTTCGGAGGAACCCAGTTAGCTGCTAGTTTCAGTATATGTACTTCAGCACCCGTCGCACGAAAATCATCGATAAGCGGGTTGGATTCGAAAAAGACCACGACTGCCTGAAATTTATTCGGATCAAGATTGTGACAAATTTCCAGAAGACAAAGATGTGACCCTCCGATGGTGCCATCGGTGCTGTGCTCGAGAAATAATATGCGCCGCTTCACCGTGCCTGCCTTACTGGAAGATATCGCTGCAGGCGTGCGCGGACCATGCCGCGTTCTTCGCCATTGAGGCAAAGCCTGTATCCGGTAATCACATATAGGAAACACAATACGGCAACAATTGAGAAGAAAGATACCAGGTTTGTCGGTACTACCTCCTCATGCACAAACCATGCGGCCAGCATGAATGGTATCGCGTTCAGTAGTGGCCCCACCAAGCTGCTTGTTATGTATTTCCACCAGGAAATACCCAGCAAGGAACAGGCATGTATCGGTAGGATCACACCGAAAATCACAGTATGAGGAATCGCTGTCCCTAGTGCGACACCCATCAATCCCATGGACTGGACCAAGATCATGCTCAATACTAAGTTGATGATGCCCTCGCCCATTCGTAGAAAAGCCAGCGTCCGGTGACGGCCTATCCCGTACAGAATGCTGGCGATTGAGTAATGAGGGAATGAAAGTATCTGTGTTAGGCCGAGAATCAGCAATACCATACTGGCCTGTTCGACGAATTGGTCCCCCATCCATAGACCAATAAAAATATCTCCCAGCATGACATAAGTGCAGGCGATAGGCAGGCCTATCATCAGGTTAAGTCGAGTGGATCTGAGCATGAGCATGCGTAGTCCCTCCTTATCCTTGCGCGCGGCATACTGGCTCGCAACTGGAGTGAAAACTGTGGCAGTCGCGGAGACCAGGGCATGTAAATAGCTGATCAGGTTGCCGGCGATCGCATAAAACGTTACTGCCGCAATTGGCATGAACAGGGAGATGACCAGGGCATCGGTGGCGAAAGCGAGCTTCTGGCCGATATTGTTGATAAAGACGTACACACTGTAGCCAGACACGAGGCGTAGCAGTGCGCGGAGCTTCCGTCCGGTCACACGAGCCGGTCGCAGGCTCAGCCCGGCTTGCTTCATGAAGATGTTAGCAGCGAAATAACAGGCAATCCCGGCCAGTACGGTAAAACCGAACTGTATCCAGGCCATCTCGACCACGCCTCCTCCAGCCTTCAGCACGATGACGATCGTTGTCGCCCTGAGCAAACCGATCACCACATAGATGCTATTGGTGACGTCGAAGCGTTGAAGACCCTGCAGCAGGCCAGTATAGATATTGAACAGAAATGTAGAGGCGATGCTGGCACCCACCAGGAACACGGTGATGCGTGCGGCATTGACGAGTTCACCCTCGATATTGGCCCATTTCGACAATCCGTAAGCGATGCCGGCCGCCGCCAACAAGGCAGCTAGAAAGACAGGCAGGTAAATCAATATTGCAACCGAGAGTATACGTCTCAACGCCAGCGCATTACCGGAGGCACGGTATTTTGCTGTGTAGCGGATCAATGAGTCCCTGACACCAAAATCCATCAGGTAGATGTACCCGGTGAACTGCATCGCGACAGCCCAGATACCGTACATCTCGGCACCGAGGTGGTTGACGACGAATGGCGCCAGAAAAAAAGAAATGACAATATTGATTAACAGCGCGAGCCAATTGGCGCTGATGTTCTTGAACACTCGCGAAGTGGTTGTCGACATGCGAAGCCTGATTACCTGTTATTGCATGTATATCCAACTTTCTTGCGTTCACAACCCTTTGTCACGGGCCTGGAGTCGCAATACAGGTGAGCCGGTACATCCTCTAAGACATGGGTCCGACTACCCGCCACGCGCCTTACGAATGACCATTGCCGCCAGACTGCCATCATACTTTTCGGATGCAAAAGCCGAATACAGGTCCAATGGCTTGTTGGCTGGCTTAAGGAGTTTGAGTACCAACTTGAGTGTGGCCGATATCACCCGCACGATGGGGAATGGTAACCATATGAGCCGTAATTCCGGCCTCGCGGCGCGCAATCTCCTGACAAGATCGCCACGCGTGGGCTGGGGCGATTCGACCAGATTGAGCATCGCCGGCGCCTGCTCGAAATTGGAGAGGTAATAGCGAATCACCTCGGCGGCGGTATGCACATCACAGACGCTCAACGGATTACCCGGCAGTCCCATGGCGACGAACAGGGGTCCTACTTCACGCCCCAGACGTCCTGGCGGCGTGAAATCCTTGAAGTCGACTAATGGCCCCAGGCGGATTTGGCGTTGTTCGATGTCATTGGCTGCAGAGAATTCTGTTACCAGACGCTCGGCCTCGGCCTTACCCCACACATACGGGCCGCGTGCGAGATTGCCGATGTCGACTGGGGAGTTTTCCGACAGGGGTCCACCAACCTCATGGCTCGACTTCAGTACGGCGATGCTGCTGGTATGCAGGAATTTTCTGATGCCGTGTCGGGCAGCGGCCTCGAGCAGCAGACGCGTCGCGCCGATGGTGTTCCGCTCATGTGCCTCCTTGCCACCGGCAGTTTCTGCCGCCAGATGGGCGATCGCATCCACACTCTCAAAGACGGAATCCGGCAGTTCCCCCCCTATGTCACCGTGGACATACTCGACACCGGGTATCCGATCGGCACTCGATGGTATGCGCCGGGCAACGACCCGGACCGCCCAGCCCTGACCCCGCAACAGCTGGACCAGGACACGGCCTAGGAAGCCCGTGCCTCCGGTTACAAGTACCCGGCCTTTTGTGTTGTCGACAGGTGACAAGCCCGCTTCCTCCGTGACCAGCCTGGTGGCTGCCTCCCGCTCGGCATGCTCGGCCTCGGCCTGCAGCTTGCTCCCGATGAGTTCACACAGGCGCACAGTTTCTCGAATGGCATACGGGGAAACCGGTGACGATATGCCGTCCGCGACACTGTGATGAAAGGCATCGATCAGTTCCGCCAGCCCTGCATAACTCTTGTGTTTGCGGGTGAGCATCCGATAGATATTCGCGATGGTACCGAACGATATCTGTTTGGCGCGGATGAACGGGTTGAGCACTGCGGAAAATACAGAAAAGCCCGGACCAAGTAATCTGGTGATGCCACTGATCACGAAATCGACCCATAGAGATCCATTGGTGCCGACAATACGCAAATAGGATTCGATCGGTCGGCCACGCAAGGTGACTGTGAGAATTGCCGGAACATCACCTTGTTTGATGAATGCACGCACTTCGCCACTGGCATGGACATCGACGGCGATTACCTCACACGGAGTATCTATCTGATCAGTCGATGCGGCTTCGAAGGCATCGAGCATCAGATAAACCGGATGGGGCAGGATATCGACCACTTGTTCGACCGGCCCCATCAGTCCTCCGTCGACACGACGCACCGTCTTGAAAGAAAAGTAGCTTTCGATGTGCACTGCCGTGCGCACGATCGGCATGTAACGCCGGTAGTTCTGCCCAGAGTGCTGGAAGAGCACCTGATGGCCAGCGCAGACCTTCAGATTACGTTCCTTGGCGAAATCGAGAATCGTTTGGGTATCGTCGACGGACAGTGCGAACGGCTTCTCAACATAGATATGCGCGCCATGCTCCAGTGCGAGCCGCGCCATCGCTACATGGGTATCTGGTGGGGTAACGATATGCACGATATCGGGCTTCATGGTTTCGAGCATCTGCACCGGATCTGCGAAGAAACGCACCGCCTCGGGTAAGGTCGAACGGACTTTAGATTCCTCGACATGCGTATCGGCAACCGCCACCAGTTGTGAAAAACCCAATACTTCGATTGCCTTCATATGATGCAGTCCCATCCGACCACATCCGATAACCGCGACTTTGATCTTGTTGTTCATATTTTTTACGACTCACTTCATCAGCTGTTGATTGACGTGCCCTAGGAATGAAACCGGGCATGGAGAACACTGCTCTTTACGTTGCGCTCAGCTGCCGCGCGTCCCTTCTGCCAAATTCGCGTGCAATGTTCCGGCTACGGATTTCAGCAACCGCTCTTCACCACCCAGTTGCCATGCATACTCATACCCGGCCTGCTCAAATCCCTGGCGGAAGTCCTCGTCATAGTACGCTTCGATCAACGCCTTTCGTAACGCGAGTGGATCTTTCGGGGGTACGATGACAGCCGTACTTGGCGGCAAAGTGTCGCTGGTTCCGGGAATGTCCGTTATCACAACACATTTGTTCAGTGCCATCGACACGATATAGACCCCGATCCCCGCACCACAGATTTCCGGGATGATAGGCATTACCACGAGCCGCGAGCCCGCCAAATGGGCAATGAACTCCTCCGCGCTGCCGTCCAGGATGACAACCTCCACATTGGGCGGAATGGATGTCATGTCCAGGTAAGACCCATGCTGCCGGATATCACTGTTATCCGTTGTGACGATCCTGACCGGGAGATCTGTGCCCCGAACGGCCTCGAACAAGGTGGCAAAATCACGGCGTGTCTTGCCACCACAGAAGATATAGCCGCCGTCACTCGGTATGGTTTTTTGGATCAGTTCAATCTGATTGATCTTGAATGGAACAAAACGGAATTTTTTGGCTGGGATGCCATATACCTTCTGCAGCCCACGAGTATCCTTGTAATACAAAAGCAACAGGTCGATCCTCTTCAACAGGACCTTGATAATGGAAGCCTTAACTCGGTCACGTGGCGTCGTAGGTGACGACAGCAGTATATCGAGTACCACGAGTCTGACCGGGTTAAATGGGATCAGCCATTTAAGCAGTGCCAGCTTGAAAATCAGGCTGCCAGACCCGTTGATCAGCACATAGTCATAGTGGAATGCCTTGAAGAACAAGCTGAGAACGGCGCCGAGGCTGTCATAGCCCTTAGAGCAGTCATGCATTTCGATCTCATAATCATTCGAGTCGACCGTAGCCAACCGGCTGAGGTTGGAGATTATTTTTATTTTCACGCCTTTAATTCATCCATGGCCGGTCGGAATCAGATCCCCAGCTCCACCTTGGAGATCACCCATTTGAATTTTCCGGCCTTAGTCCGTTCCAGCTCATCGGACTTTTCGACAATGATGTCGACTGTCTCGCCCAAGCGCTCCTTCATACCCCGTATCAATTCCTGCTCATCACCCTCCGTGTAGGCTGGCCCGGCGACCAGTCTGATCCGGATCGTATCGAGATCCTCCTGAACGATCTGGGATGCGGAGATCGAGGTCAGCGGCTTAAAGGGATGGGTAAGAACCGATGGTGATATCAGCCTCCCATCGCGCAGAGTAATCAGATCCTCGGCCTTGGTCGTGACATCATCCATCAATGACAGCCCTCTGCCGCATGAGCAATGGTGAGCCTTGAGAGCAGTCATGTCATCGGTCACGTAACGCAACATCGGCATTGCGTAGTTGTGCAGCGAAGTACCGACGAGTACACCGGTATTCCCAGCCTCCATACGGCGCCCGCTATCATCCAGTATCTCCGTGATACCGTACTCATCGGCAAGATGATGCCCTTCATGACGATCACACTCGCTGGAGAAGGCCACACGTTCAGCCGCCGCGAAATAATCAAACACCCGGCAATCGAAACTCTGTTCGATTACTTCACGCTGGAAATCGTACAGTGTCTCGGAAGAACTGATCACGGCATACAGTTTCAGTTTTTGCCCTGTGTTCTGCAGATGTTTGGCAATCACATATAACGTCGAAGGGTAACCATCGAGTACTTGCGGACGAAATCGGTGCAGCTCCGCCAAGTAGTGTGGCAGATTCTGTGGCGACATATGGAAGGAAGAGAATAAAGCCTGATTATGCAAGTGGTTGTAACGCCAGAAAGGGGGCCTCTTCTGCTGCAACGGTACGATCGGGTTGCCGCGCAGCACAGCGACACGGTCTCCGCGGACACACATGTGTACGCCTGCCCAAGTATAGTGCCGGTCCAACAGCGCATATGTGAGATGGATCAGGCCAGCGCTGTAGCAGACCTCCAGCGGTGAACCGGTGGTGCCGCTCGTATGTCCTTTCTTGACCTTGGCAAGGGTGTATTCATCCGAGAGCAGTTCTGTGAAGTTATCCTTTATATTCTGGCGTGTAAGCAGTGGCAGCTTGACCAGATCTCCCGTCGAGACGACATCCTGCGGCTTCAGCCCCCGCTCATCCATGACCCTGCGATAATACGGCACATGCCGATAGCTGTAGCCCACCAGTTTTGCCAACTGCTCGTCTTGGTAGGCCAGCAATTGTGCGGACGAATACCACTGACTTTCCTCGAGCAACCGCTGCCAGCGGTGGAAATCCCCACCATAGCGTTCACGATCCAATAATGCGCTGAATCCAGTGAGTATGGTGTTCTGGGCAAAGATGGGCAATCTGTCGTAAACATTCTTGAAGCTGGATTGCATAAAAATCTGTACTCAATGCTTTATTGGTATGCTACGCGGTTATAACGTGTCCATGGTGTGTGGCTAAAGTTTTATCGGACTGTGGACCAGTTGAGCCATGACACTCTGCCCCATCGCCGCCCCAATCCCCCGCGCGAACCGCTGCAGGAAATCCGGCCGCGACGTGAAATCGACGATCTCTTCGGCGCCGATCAGTTCCCGTGCGACATAACCAGCACTGCCGATCCCATCCACTAAGCCGAGTTCGACGCCCTGCTCACCCGTCCAGACCAGCCCGGAAAAAAGCTTGTCATTGGGCTTCAGACGTTCACCGCGGCCGGTCTTCACCGTGCGGATGAACTGTTCGTGGATATCGTTGAGCAATGTCTGTACATGGGTCACGTCGTCCGGGTTCTCGGGCAGGAAGGGGTCGAGGAAACCCTTGTGGTCGCCGGCGGTGAGCAGCCGGCGTTCGATGCCGAGTTTCTGCATCGCATCGACGAAGCCGAAGCTGTCCATGCGCACACCGATCGAGCCGACAATGCTGGCCTTGTCAGCGTAGATCTGATCGGCACCGACGGCGATGTAGTAGCCGCCCGAGGCGCAGACGTCGGTCACCACGGCATACAGCGGAATGTCCGGATGGGCCGCGCGCAGGCGGCGCATCTCGTCGTTGATGTAGCCGGCCTGTACCGGGCTGCCACCCGGACTGTTGATGCGCATGATCACGCCGGCCGTCTTCTTGTCCTCGAAGGCCTTGCGCAGGCTGACGATGATCTGGTCGGCGCTGGCATCGGCATCGGCCGCGATGATGCCGCTGACCTCCACCAGTGCGGTGTATTTCGCGCCCGCGACGTGGGGTGTGTCCCAGCCCGAGGGGCGGTAGAGGAACAGCAGGCCGAAGAGGTACACGAAGGTGAGTGTCTTGAACAGGATGCCCCAGCGGCGGGCACGGCGCTGCTCCTTGAGCGAGGCAAAGGCGAGTCGATTGAGCAGATCGCGCTCCCAGTTGGCATCTTTGCCGCTCGCCGCACTCCCAGCCGCCGGCACCTTCGCATCGCCGTAGCCTGCCTTGTCCGAGGTCCAGTCGTCACTCATCGTGGGTTGTCTCCGTCTTGGGTTTCGATCGGGCCGCACAATACCACTGCAGCGCCCGGGCTGAGCCGGCCGATCATCTTATGCCTGTCTGCCGGACGCAATATGGGACGATGCGGCCTCCCGCGCCTCCGCCAGCCAGTCGCCCAGTTCCGTGATGCGGTCCAGGCAGGTCACCGGCGCGTGCCGCTGCAGACGCTCCACCGCGTGCACCCCGTAGGATACCGCCACGGGGTGCGCACCGGCGTTGCGGGCCATTGCCATATCGTATTCCGTGTCGCCGATCATCAACGTCTGTGCAGGGTATACACCGGTGTGGTGCATGATCTGATTCAGCATCAGGGGGTGCGGCTTGGAGCGCGTCTCATCCGAACAGCGGGTTACGTCGAAAAGCCTGCCCAGGCCCGTTTCGCCGAGCACCTTGTCCAGCCCGCGGCGGCCCTTCCCGGTCGCTACGGCGAGCTGAAATCCCTCTTCCTTGAGCAGATGCAGGGTTTCTTCCACACCCGGAAACAGCCGCGAGCGTTGCGCCTCGCCGAACCAGTGAGCACGATAGCGCTCGGCAAGCGCTGCAACCAGTTCCGGTTCGGACCCGGGATACAGGGCCGCGACGGCCTCCTGCAAGCCCAAACCGATAATATTCTTTACCGCCTCCGTCCCGCGCGGCTCCAGACCGAGATCCGCGATGGCAGCCTGCATACCGGCAACGATCTGCACCTCAGAGTCCATCAGAGTCCCGTCCCAATCGAATACCAGCAATCTGATGTCGTGCATCATCGTTCCCTACTCTTCTGTTGCGAAAAGACACTATCAAACCAAAGTGTGGCGGCACGCTCGACCACCCCTACGGTTACCCTACACGGCACCCGCCTCCGCCAGGCGGTCCAGAACGGCACGCAGGTCACTGGGCAGCGGCGTGCTGACGTGAATCTCGCGCCCGCTCTCCGGGTCGGAGAAGCCGAGGCTGTGGGCGTGCAGGAACAGCCGCCGCAGGCCCAACCCGCGCATATATCGGTTGAAGTCAACGTCACCATATTTTTCGTCGCCGGCCAGCGGGTGGCCGCTGTGGGCGCCGTGCACGCGGATCTGATGGGTACGACCGGTGCCGAGTTCGACCTCCATGAGGCTCGCCTCCGGGTAGGTCTCCAGGGGCCGGAAGCGCGAATCCGCCGCCTTGCCCACCGCATCCACGGTGACGACACGCTCACCGCTGCGCAATTGGTTCTTGCGCAGTGGGGCCTCGATCAGCTGCTCCCCCTGCGTCCAGCGCCCGCGCACCAGGGCAAGATAGTGCTTGTCCATACCGTCATCGCGCAGCAGGGCGTGCAGCATGCGCAACTCGCTGCGGCGCTTGGCGATCAGCAGACAGCCGGAGGTCTCGCGATCGAGCCGGTGGACCAGCTCCAGAAATCTGGCCTCGGGCCGGGCCGCGCGCAGCGCCTCGATCACACCGAAGCTCAGCCCGCTGCCGCCATGGACTGCCATGCCGGCCGGTTTATCCACCACCAGCAGCCGGTCATCCTCGTAGATAATACGGTCCTCGAGCCGGCCCCCCGCCCCGCCGCTGCCGGGTCCCGGTGCCGGCTGGCCGGTCCGCACCGGTGGAATACGCACCTGGTCGCCCGCCCGCACCCGATATTCCGGTTTGATGCGGCCCTTGTTCACGCGCACCTCACCGCGGCGCAGGATCCGGTAGATCAGGCTGCGCGGCACGCCTTTGAGGTGGCGGAGCAGAAAATTGTCGATACGCTGACCGGCATCCTCCGTATCCACGGCGAGGATGCGGACCCTGGGGCTGGAAAAGCTGGGGGACAAAGGACTCTGGGCCGGTGCGGTCATGCGCGCATGATAGCAATAATCCAGGCGGGTTCCGGCCCTATGTCGCCCGTCGGCCATAAAAAAATCGCCTAAGCCATTGTTGACAAGAGGCATCGTTGATATATTGGCGCGAGCGTGAACGTCCCCGTAATCTGGACAGTTGGGGGGCCCGGCCGGATCGCGGTCGGAACACGCACGGGTTTCCACGTATTTCGTACGCCCGGGTCGGGGATTTTCCGCAGGTTTGGGATCCCACGATGACACCGGTGCACAGGTTGACAGACCCGCCCCAGGGTGACGATCACCCCGGGACGGACACGCCAGCAGGTCCGCCGGCGGACGAATGCGAATGGTTGTTTGGCGACAGGTTAATCCTGACATGAATTCAAGCGCTCCCATGTTGATGTCCGACGCCCGCTACGGCGAACAGGTGACTATCCTGTTGGCCTGCGTCGGCCTGGGCCCGTTGTTGAGCGTGCTGCTGTCCACGGCACGCTACGGGGTCCCGGCCGTTTGGCATGCGGCCATCGGCAGGTCCGAGCGCCTGCGAGAACCGACTTATGAAAAGAATGTTGATCAACGCAACTCAGCCCGAAGAGTTGCGCGTGGCCCTGGTAGATGGCCAAAAACTCTACGACCTCGATATCGAAGTACCCGCCCGGGAACAGAAAAAATCCAATATCTACAAGGGTAAGATCACCCGCGTAGAGCCCAGCCTGGAAGCCGCATTCATCGACTACGGCGCCGAGCGCCACGGCTTTCTGCCCCTCAAGGAAGTCGCCCGCAGCTACTTCAGCGATGAGGCACGCGAATCCGGTGGCCGCGCGAGCATCAAGGAGGCCTTGCGCGAAGGCCAGGAGATCGTCGTGCAGGTCGAGAAGGAGGAGCGCGGCACCAAGGGTGCAGCACTCACCACCTTCATCAGCCTGGCGGGCCGCTATCTGGTGCTGATGCCGAACAACCCCCGTGCCGGCGGCGTATCGCGGCGTATCGAGGGTGAGGATCGCAGCTCGATCCGTGACGCCATGGCGGCGCTGAACATCCCCGAGGACATGGGGCTGATCGTGCGCACCGCCGGCGTCGGCCGGGCCATCGAGGAACTGCAGTGGGACCTGGACTACCTGCTGCAGCTCTGGTCGTCCATCGAGGCCGCCTCCACGGAACGCCCGGCACCCTTCCTGATCTACCAGGAAAGCAACGTCATCATCCGGGCCCTGCGCGACTATCTGCGCTCCGACATCGGCGAGATCCTCATCGACGACGCGGACATCTGCGACAAGGCCCGCGACTTCATGCAACTGGTGATGCCGCACAACCTGAACAAGCTCAAGTTGTATCAGGATACCGTGCCGCTGTTCTCGCGCTTCCAGATCGAGAGCCAGATCGAGTCGGCCTTCCAGCGCGAGGTCACCCTGCCCTCCGGTGGTGCCATCGTCATCGACCACACCGAGGCGATGATCTCCATCGACATCAACTCGGCCCGCGCCACCAAGGGCGGCGACATCGAGGAGACGGCGCTCAACACCAACCTGGAGGCGGCCGACGAGATCGCCCGCCAGTTGCGCATCCGTGACCTGGGCGGCCTGATCGTCATCGATTTCATCGACATGCAGCCCACCAAGCACCAGCGCGAGGTGGAGAATCGCCTGCGCGAGGCACTCAAGATGGATCGTGCGCGGGTGCAGATCGGCCGCATCTCGCGCTTTGGCCTGTTGGAGATGTCGCGCCAGCGCCTGCGGCCGTCGCTCGGCGAATCCAGCCAGATCGTCTGTCCCCGCTGCAAGGGCCAGGGCACGGTGCGCGGGGTGGAATCGTTGGGGCTGTCGGTGCTGCGCATCATTGAAGAGAGCGCCATGAAGGACAAGACCGGCCGCATCGTCGCGCACCTGCCGGTCGAGGTCGCCACCTTCCTGCTGAACGAGAAGCGCCACATCCTGCACGCCACCGAACAGCGCCAGCACGTGGACATCCTGCTGATCCCCGTGCCGCACATGCACACGCCGGACTACGAGATCGAGCGTATCCGCAGCGATGAATTGCCCGAGGAGCCGACGGCGAGCTACACCCTGACGCCCGACGAGGCCGAAGCGGAGACGACGGCGGAATTCGGCAAGGCGGTCATCCGCAACGGCGACGAACCGGCGGTCAAGTTCCTCACACCGCCGACGCCGGTGCCCGCGGCCACGCCGGCCGCACCACCAGTCCAGGCAGCGGCACTACCGGCGGTTGCGGCGGCGGCTGGGCAGGCTGGCTTTATCAAACGCCTGTGGAGCAACCTGTTCGGCCACCGCGAGGAAGAACCCGCCACCGCACCCGTTACGACACCCCCAGCCGCACCCAAGGCCAGCGCGGCCCGTCCGCAACGGCCACGTCGCGACCGTGCGGAACGTGGCGAGCAACGTGAGCGCACATCAGGCGAGGATCGTAGCCGCCGCGGCAACGGCAGCCGCCGCCGCAGCCCCCAGGAGAATCGTTCCCAGGAGAATCGTTCCCAGGAGAGTCGTTCCCAGGAGAGTCGTTCCCAGAACGGTCGTGCCCAGCCGGGGGGGCGCTCCGATGATTCACGCCCTGGAGGCGACCCCCGTCGTGAGGCGGGACAGCGCGAAGATCAGGCCAGGCGCACGGCCGAGGAAGGCGTGTCGCAACGCCCCAAGGGGCCGTCCGAGGCACGTGAGAAGGGACGTCCGGTAACGGAGGCTTCACCACCGACCACACCAGGTACCGAGACCCCGGCGGCAGAAGACGGCGAACAGCCACGCACCAGCCGCAGCCGTCGTGGCCGTCGCGGCGGCCGGCGGCGTGGCGGTGCCGCGCGTCGGGAAGCCGGCGAGAACGCAGCCAGCGACAACGGCGGCGACGGCAGCGCGCAGACAGATGGCGGCGATCAGTCGACCCAGGCGCGCACCGCAGCCGTGGAGTCCCCGCGGCCACCGCGTACCGAGACGGCTGACCCGGTGGAGGTGCACCGCGAGGGTGGCGGGCCGCAACCACCGCAGAGCGAATCCGCTGCGACGGTTCAGGCCCCGCGACCGGCACCCACAGCCGTCGTCACCCCGGTGGCACCCCTGAGTTCCCCGGCACCGCAGGACAACGCGACCAAATCCACGGCGGCCTCACCCGCTGTTCCGCCGAGTGCACCGAATCCGCCGGTCGTGGCCAAGCCGGAGGTCTCGCACAGTGAGGGCAGCGGTGGCGATACTCAGACCCCGAAGCCGCCGGCAGTGACATCCGGCGAGTAGGGTCGATCCCCGGCTCATAGGGGGCGGATACGGAAAGGTCCGGGTGGCTACCAACCCGGGCCTTTTTCATTGGGTCGCCACCCGGCCAAGACATGTGACAGGTGGGGGATAGTCTCTGACAGCCGGTCAGCCGCCGTCAGAGGCCGTGACGCGTGCGGATATCTGCCAGCAGTCCCTCGGCGGCCTGCTCGATCAGATCCAGCACCCGCTCGAAACCCTGCAGGCCACCGTAATACGGGTCGGGCACCTCGCGCACCCCACTATGGGGCGCGAAGTCCAGGAACAACCGCAACCTGTCTTCATGATCTGGAGGACATAGTTCACGTAAGTTATCGTAATTGCTCTCGTCCATTGCCAGGATGTAGTCGAATTCCAGGAAGTCCTGCGGCCGGGCATGGCGGGCGCGCTGGCCGCTCAAATCGATGCCGCGGCGCTGTGCCGCCTCCTGAGCGCGCGTATCCGGCGGCTTGCCGACGTGGTAGTCATGGGTGCCCGCGGAATCGATCTCGATATGTCGCTCCAGGCCCTCCCGGCGCACCAGCGCCTCGAACACGCCCTGGGCAGTCGGCGACCGGCAGATATTCCCCAGACAAACAAACAGTACCTTCACCATCATTCTCCTACCTCGAACAGGTCCTCACCCGGGCCCCATCGGCCCGCGCCCATGGTAGCCGCTTGCGGCATCCGCTGAAATACATCATCCTCAGAGTCCGTATGCCAACACCCGTTGCGACGCCATGCCCCTATCCCCGCCAACCCTCGAACAACTCCGTGCCTGCATCGGCCGCGAACTGGATTTCGAAGGGTACGCATGCCGCGTGATCGAGGTCCTGGAGGACGGTCCGGCGCTGGTGCTGTCCTGCGAGACGGGCGCCTCCATCATCCAGCCAAACCAGCACGGCGACGCCACCCGCCGCGTGCCGCGGACCTGTACGGTACCGGTGATGGATAGCGAGGGCACCGCACTGAATCCGGATTTCGTCGCGCTGAACCTGCGCTGCTGCCGCCCCGACTGAGCCGCGCGGCTCAGCCCGCTCCATCCTCCAACGCCTGCAGCAAGGCCTCGACCCGCTGCGCATCCGCCTCCACATCGACCCCCGGGCCGGGCTGCGCCACGGCATCGGCGACATGGATGCGGTAGCCGTGCCACAGCGCGCGCAGTTGCTCCAGTCTCTCGCCGCCCTCGAACGGCGCCGGCTCCAGGTCGCGGTAGGCGCGTAGAAAGGCGGCGCGATAGGCGTACAGCCCGAGGTGGCGGCGGTACGGGATGCCCGGCGGCAGACGCTGCCGGTCGTGGGTGAAGCCGTCGCGGTCCCAGGGGATAGGGGCGCGGCTGAAGTACAGTGCCAGCCCCTGCCGGTCGGCCACCAGTTTCACCACGTTGGGATCGAACAATTCACCAGCATCATCGATAGGTGTGCCCAGCGTGGCGATGGCGGCCTCCGGATGCGCCGCGAGATTGTCCGCGACCTGGCGGATGAGCGCCGGAGGCATGAGCGGCTCGTCGCCCTGGACATTCACCACGATGCTGTCGTCCATCCAGCCCAGGCGGTCGATGACCTCGGCGATCCGATCGGTGCCGGACGGATGATCGGCCGAGGTCAGTACGACCTCGGCACCGAAGCCCCGCGCGACCGTCTCGATGCGCACATCGTCGGTGGCGATAATGACCTGCGCAGCACCGCTCTCGCAGGCGCGCCGGTACACGTGCTCGACCATCGGCCGGCCCGCCAGCGGGCGCAACGGCTTGCCGGGCAGCCGGGTCGCACCGTAGCGCACGGGAATGACTACCTTGAATCCGCTCATGGGTGCGGCTCAGGTGATCTCTTCGTCCGGGGCCAGTTCCCGCGCCTCCTCCTCGAGCATCACCGGGATGTCGTCGCGGATGGGATAGGCGAGCCGGTCGACCTTGCAGACCAGTTCCTTCTCGGCCTTGCGGTAGACCAATGGCCCCTTGCAGACCGGACAGGCCAGGATATCGAGCAGTTTCTTGTCCATGACGAACCTCGCGTGAATAGCAGACCATGGTAATAAAGACAGGGCCCCGGGGCCAGGGAACGCCCAGAGGTCGGTCACGGACCGTCAGGCCCTGATTCCGTCCCACGCAGCAACTCCAGCACGCGTGCGCCGAACGCGGGATCCAGTTCGATCCGCGTACCAACCACCCAGAACGACGGTTGTGCGAAGGCCTGGCATTTCACGGCGTCCTTCTCCGTCATCAGTACGCTGCCCGGGAAGGCGAGTTCCTCGGCGCGAAAGCGGTGATGATCGGGAAAGGCGTGTGCCTGGATATCCAGCCCCTGTTCCCGTAACGCCCCGAAGAAGCGTTCCGGCCGACCGATGCCGGCGACGGCATGCAGGTCGGTCCCACGGAACGCCACCAGTGGACGCTGCTCGCCACTCACCAGGTTGCGCGCCCCTGTAACCTGGACGAGCATCGCGAATTCGCCCGCTTGAGCGGGTCCGTTGCTGACCACGAGACCCACCTCGGCCAGGCGCCGCGCCGGTTCGCGCAAGGGTCCGGCGGGCAGGCAATGGCCGTTGCCAAAGCGCCGCACGCCGTCGATCACGACGATCTCGACGTCACGATCGAGCGCATGATGCTGCAGGCCGTCATCGCTGATGATCACATCGCAGTCGCTGTGCGCGAGCAGCGCACGCGCCGCGGCCACCCGATCGGGTGCCACCGCCATCGGGCAGCCGGTCGCCCGGGCGAGCAACACCGGCTCATCGCCGACAGTCGCGGGATCGCTGTCGGGCCGCACCTGCTGCGGCCAGTGCCGCGCCCGACCGCCGTAGCCGCGCGCGACCAGGCCGGGACGATAGCCGTGCGCGCGCAGGAACTGCGCCAGCCAGGTCACCAGCGGCGTCTTGCCGGTGCCACCCACGGTCAGGTTGCCGACGACGATCACCGGCACGGCCAGTCGCTGCGCCTTCCTGATCCCCACGCGGTAGGTAAGGCGGCGCGCCCCGACCACGGCGCGGTAGAGCCCGCTGAGCGGCAGCAGCGCCCAGGCCCAGGCACTGCGTCCGTACCAGATGTGATCGAGGATGCGATGGGGCTTGGGCATGGTAGGAGGATCCGTCAACTACAAAGGACACGCAGGCTCAATGAGCCACCGATCCGTTCATCAGGATCATCAGTATTTCTTCGTGTACTTCGTGTCCTTTGTGGTTAACGCTCCTGCTCAACATCAGCTAATGGCCGCATCCCGGAACTGCAGCCGATAGAGTGCGGCGTAACGGCCCTCGTTGGCGAGCAGTTCCGCATGCCGCCCCGCCTCGACGATACGGCCTGCCTCCATCACCAGGATCTGGTCGGCCTTCTCCACGGTCGACAGACGGTGCGCGATCACCAGGCTCGTGCGGCCCTGCATGAGCGTCTCCAGGGCATCCTGGATGGCACGTTCGGACTCGGTATCCAACGCCGAGGTGGCCTCGTCGAGGATCAGGATGGGCGCGTCCTTGAGTACGGCGCGGGCGATGGCCAGTCGCTGCCGCTGGCCGCCCGACAGCAGTACGCCCTTCTCGCCCACGACCGTATCGTAGCCCTGTGGCAGCGCGCGGATGAAGCCGTCGGCATGGGCGATGTGCGCGGCGCGCTCGATGTCGGCGCGCGCGGTGCCGGGGCGGCCGTACGCGATGTTGTGCGCTACGGTGTCGTTGAACAACACGACCTCCTGACTGACCAGCGCGATCTGCGCACGCAGATCGGCCAGGCGATAGGCGCGGATGTCCACACCGTCGAGCAGGATCGTGCCCTGCTCCGGGTCGCGAAAACGTGGCAGCAACCCGGCGAGCGTCGACTTACCGCTGCCGGAGCGCCCGACCAGCGCCACCATCTCACCTGGCGCCATGCGGAACGACAAGCCGTTCAGCACGGGGCCCTGCCCCGGTCCATAGCGAAAGGTAATGTCCTGGAACTCCACTTCGCCGCGCGCGCGTTCCAGGGCACGCTCGCCGGAGTCGGGTTCGGTGGGCATATCGATCAACGCGAAGATACCCTCGGCCGCGGCAATGCCGCGCTGCAGCGAGGAGTTCACGGTACTGAGGCGCTTGAGACAGGGCATCAGCAGCATCATGGCGGCGATGAAAGACACGAACCCGCCGGGGCTGATGTGCCCCAGCAAGGGATCGAGCGTCGCCAGATAGATCACGCCGGCCAGCACGCTGGCGGCCAGGAACTGGGTGAAGGGCACGCTGGCCGCGCTGGTGGCGATGTGCTTCATCTGCAGGCTGGCGTTCTTGCGATTGACCTTGTCGAACTGTGCCTGTTCGTACTCCTGTGCACCGAAGGCCTTGACCACCGTGTGCCCCTCGATCGCCTCGCTGGCGACTTCGGTGACATCGGCCATGGAGTCCTGGATGCGCCGACTGATCCGCCGGAAGCGGCGGCTCACATACCGCGTCAGTACCGCAAGTACCGGGCCGACCAGCAGGAACAGCAGTGCCAGCCAGCCGCTGATGTAGAACATCCAGGCCAGCAGAAACACCACCGTGAGACTGTCACGGATGAGGATCGTGATGGCGTTGGTACTCGCCTGCGAGACCTGCTCGACGTTGTAGATGAGCTTGGCGACCAGCTGCCCGGTGGTGTGGCTGGCGTAGTAGTCGGCCGGCAGGCGCAGCAGCCGGGCGAACATCTCGCCCCGCAGTACCTGGATCACCTGGCGACCCACCCAGCTCATACCATAGCTCGAGATGAAGCCGGTGACGCCGCGCACCAGGAACAGCCCGATCAGCAGCAGCGGGATGTTGCGGATGGCCTGTGGATCGCGGGCGACGAAACTGTCGTCCAGCATGGGTTTCATCAGCGCCGCGAAGCCGGTGTCGGTGGCCGCGTAGGCCGCCATGGCCAGCGCGCTGAAGACAAACAGCTTCCAATGCGGCCGCGCATAGCCGATCAGGCGGCGATAGGTCGCCCAACTACCGGGCGTGCCCGGGGTACCGGCCGGCTGCGCCGCCGTGGACATCTACTGGGTGGCTTCGCCGGGCTGACTGGTCGCCAGCGACAGCTGTGTCATACCCAGCTTGCCGGTGACATCCATCACCGTGACCACCGCCTGGAACGGCGTGCGCGCGTCGGACCGCACGATGACGGGCAGGTCACGGCGGTCGCCGATCGCCTGGATGATGGCGCGCCGCAAGGTCTCCGGCTCGGTGTTGATCACCTGCTGCTC
Organism: Gammaproteobacteria bacterium; assembly: GCA_019911805.1. Taxonomy (NCBI): domain Bacteria; kingdom Pseudomonadati; phylum Pseudomonadota; class Gammaproteobacteria; species Gammaproteobacteria bacterium. The sequence continues at coordinate 146,353 of JAIOJV010000052.1, read as the reverse complement.
ATTGATGAAATATTCGCCCGCGGCATTGACCGTGATCTCCAGGACATCCTTCGCCACCTCGGTGGGCTCGCTCGATGCCTCCGGCAGGTCCACCTGCAGCTGCGATTCACGATTGAAGGTCGTCGAGACCATGAAAAAGATGAGCAGCAGAAAGACGACATCGATCAACGGGGTGAGATTGACCTCGACATCGTCCCGGCGGCGCGGGCGGAGATTCATGCGCTGTCCTCGGTACTACTATCCTGCTCACGCTCACCATGCATCACCTCGATCATCTTGGTCGCCTCCTGCTCCATGCGCACCACCAGCATATCGACCTTGCCGCGGAAGTAGCGGTAGACGATCAGGCTGGGAATGGCCACCGCGAGGCCGGCGGCCGTGGTGATCAGCGCCTTGGAGATACCGTCGGCCAGTGCCCCGGGGTTGCCGACGCCCTGGGTGATGATGGCGTTGAAGACGTCGATCATGCCGACCACGGTGCCGAGCAGGCCCAGCAGTGGCGTGATCGCGGCGATGGTGCCGAGGGTGTTGAGATAACGCTCGAGTTCCAGTACCACATGCCGGCCGGCGTCTTCGATCGCCTCCTTCATGACCGTGCGGTCGTGCTGCAGATTGACCAGGCCGGCGGCCAGGATGCGCCCCAGCGGTGAGCCCATACGCAGGGCGGCCAGTTTGGTGCCGTCGAGCTGGTGATTGCGTACCCAGTTCCACACCTGGGGCACCAGATGGCGCGGCAGCACACGCCGCAGCCGCAGCATCCACAGGCGTTCCACAGTGATCGCCATCGCGATGACGGAACTGGCGATGATCGGCAGCATCAACCAGCCACCCGCTTTGATCAGTTCGAACACAGTAGTTTCCTATTGAATATGATGAATCCGGGCCGCGCCATTCGGGCCCGGGCAGGTCCGGCACGGGCTCGCGTGAGCGCGCCTATCATACGGTTTTCATTGGCCTGGCGGAACCTCAGGCGGCGACTGCCAGTAGCGCCTGGCCAGGCGTCGGTGCAGCGTCGGGTGCAGATGCGCCCCGCCCTCGCCCAAACGCAGCTCCAGGGCGCCGCCCCCGGCCGTGGTCAGCAGTCCGCTGCCATGAACACGGTAACGGGCCACCACCTCGGCGCGCGGAAAGCCATAGCGGTTGCGATAGCCCACCGGGAACAGCACCCAGCGCGGATCGACCGTGGCGATGAACTCCGGCGTGGAGGAACTGCGGCTACCATGGTGCGGCGCGACCAGCACCGTGCTTGCCAGTGTGGCGCCATGGCGCCGCACCAGCGCGCGTTCCGTCGCGGCCTCGATATCACCGGGCAGCAACACGCTGTCCCCGTGGGCGGTCCGTACCTGCAATACACAGGACGCATCGTTGCCGTGGGCATATTCCCTGGCCTGCGGGTGCAGGACCTCGAACACGACGCCATCCCATTCCCAGCGTTGACCGGCATGGCAGCGGCGGCTGTAGCGCCACCCGATACGCTCGGGGACGCTGGTCAGCAGCCGGAAGGCCGGTAGGCGCCCATCCAGTGAACGGGCGCCGCCGCGGTGGTCATTGTCGCCGTGGCTGACGATCAGTACATCCACCCGCCGCAGCCCCTGGGCCTCCAGAAACGGTGCAACCACGGCGCGACCCGTGTCGAAGTCGGGACCAAACCGCGGGCCGGCGTCGTAGACCAGGGTGTGATGCCGGGTGCGCACCACGGCGGCCAGTCCCTGGCCGACATCCAGCAGCGTCAGCCAGGCGCTGCCCGGGGCCGGTTGCGGCGGCCGCCAGCTCAGCAACGGCAGGAGCACCAGCAGCCCCAGCAGTCGCCGCGGCACTCCCCTGGGAAGCAGTACGCAGACGATGCCGAATCCGGCCAGCAGCGATACCGCGAGCGGCGCCGTCGGCATCCCCAGCAGGCTGCCGGGCAGGCCCGCCAGCAGGGCCAGCCAGTGCTGCAGCAAGCCGGTTGCCCACCCGGCCAGAGCGAAGACCCAGCCGGCGAGCAGCGGTGCGGGAAACAGCAGTAACAAGCCAACGAACACCAGCGGCACGATGATCAGGCTGGTCCATGGTACGGCCAGGAGGTTCGCAACGGGCGCCGTCCAGCCGAACTGACCGAAGAAGGCCAGCGTGAACGGCAGCAGTCCCAGACTCAGCAGCAGCTGCAACTGCACCAGGCTGCGGATCTGCCCGCGCAGCCGGCTGATGCGGCTGTCGCCCGGTGGACCACCGGCCATCCGGGCGAGGCCGGCAAAGATGATGGTGACCGCCGTGAAGGACAGCCAGAAGCCGGGGCTGTTCACCGCCAGTGGATCGGCCAGCACCACCAGCAACAGCGCCAGCGCCAGCCCCTGCCAGGGGTCGCCGCGGCGGCACAGGGCCAGACCGAGCAGCAACACCCCGGCCATGATCCAGGCACGCCGTGCGGGGATGCCGAAGCCGGCGAGCAGCGCGTACAGCGTTGCCGCGACGAAGCCCGCCAGCGCCGCAGCGCGTGGCGCGGCCAGGTACAGCGTCAGGGTTGCACTGCGCGACCACAGCCAGCGGACGGTGGCGAAGGCCATGCCCGCGACCAGCCCGATGTGCAGGCCGGAGATCGCCACCAGGTGTCCGGTGCCTGTGGCGCGCAACACCTCCCAGTCGGTGGTGGCGATGCCGTCGCGCGCGCCGAGCGCCAGGGCGCGCAGCAGGCCGGCCTGATCGTTGCCGCTGAGGACGGCCGTCAGCCGGGTATCAAAGGCCGCGCGCAGCCGCAACGCCACCGGCAGCCTGGATTCCGGCAGCGGTGTCGCGGGTGGCCGGGCGCGCACGTAGCCGGTCGCGTCGATGCCATGCTGAAACAACCAGCCTTCGTAATCGAAGCCGCCGGGGTTGTGAAAGCCGTGGCGACGCTTCAGGCGAACCGTGAGCTGCCAGGCTGTGCCGGCCGCGATCGCGGGAGCGTCGCCAGCGCGTGCGTACCAGCTCAAGCGCAGACGGTGCTCGAACGCTATCCACTCAGTGCCGTCAGCGCGACTGTGGCTGTGAAAGAGGAACCGCGTGCTACGCCCATCGGCCTCTGGCAGCGAGACAACGGTGCCACGCAGGATCAGGTCGCGCCCCTCCAGCGCCGCAGACAGACTCCGGTCGAGCTGCAGCCCGGCCTGCCACCAGGCCCATAGGAACGCCCCGATGGCCCAGGCCAGCGGCCGGGTCGATCGCCGGCACAGGCACAGGGTGGCGCACAGGGCCAGGGGTATGGCGACCCAGGACAGCGGCAGATCGGACAGCAGTTGCAGGCCGACGGTGCCGGCGAGGACCGCGAGGGCAATCGGGATCATGTTCTTCCTTGAACACTTTGGCGATAATGGCGCAGCCAGCGATCCGGCCGGCTGCTCGACACCCGCAACGCGCTCGGAAATGCCCCTGATACGCTCCGGGAGCACTCCAGAAGCCCATCCATGCCAAGACACATTATAAGACGTTATCTACCCGATCACCGCAAACTGCGTGAGCACCCGCATCTGCGGCGTTTCGGGGCGCGCCTGCACGACGGCAATCTATGGCATCTCAATCGGCGCTCGGTGTCCGGCGGCGTCGCGATCGGCCTGTTCTGGGCCTTCGTGCCCATGCCCTTCCAGATGCTCCCGGCCGCGCTCTGTGCCATCGGGCTGCGCGTGAACCTGCCGATCGCGGCGGCGCTGGTGTGGATCACCAATCCCATCACCCTGCCGCCCGCGTGGTACGCCAGCTATCGCCTCGGTACCTGGATGCTGCGCCTGCCAGCGCGTGAACTGCATTTCGAGCTGTCGTTCCACACCCTGATCGCCGGCATGGGTGGACTGTGGAAGCCCGTGTTACTGGGCGGCGTGACCCTCGGCGCGGTGCTGGCGCTGATGGGGTTCGTGACGGTACGGCTGGCCTGGCGGCTGTATGTCGTACAGCAGCGCCGCCGCCGGCGCATTCTGCGCCACCTGCCCTAGCAGCCAGCCCCCTGTCTACGCTCAGCGCGGCTGCAGCCGGCCATCGCGCAATTCCAGCACACGGTCCATGCGCCCGGCGAGTTCCAGATCGTGGGTGACGATGACAAAACTCGTACCGAACACCTGGTTCAACTCCAGCATCAGCTCGTACACCGCCTGGGCCGTGTGCCGGTCGAGGTTGCCGGTGGGTTCATCCGCCAGCACGCACTGCGGCTCGGTGACCAGGGCGCGCGCCACTGCCGCCCGCTGACGCTCGCCACCCGACAGTTCCCCGGGTTTGTGGCGCAGGCGCTCACCCAGGCCGACGCGTTCGAGCATAGTGCAGGCGCGGTGACGGGCGGCCGCGACCCGGTCGCCGCGAATCAGCAACGGCATGGCGACATTTTCCAGCGCACTGAATTCCGGCAACAGGTGATGGAACTGATAGACGAAGCCGAGTGCCCGGTTGCGCAACCGTCCGCGGGCGGCGTCAGACAGCTGCGCCATGTGCTGGCCGCTGACCTGGATATTGCCGCTGGTGGGCCGATCCAACCCACCCAGTAAATGCAGGAAGGTACTCTTGCCACTGCCGGAGGCACCGACGATGGCGACGCGCTCACGCGCGGCGACCGCGAAATCCAACCCTCGGAGCACGTCCACGTTCAGCCGGCCTTCGGTGAAGGTCTTGCTCAGGCCCTGGCAGGCCAGCACCGGCACAGGGCTATTCATAACGCAGGGCCTCGGCCGGCTGGGTGCGGGAGGCGCGCCAGGCGGGATAGAGCGTCGCCAGCATACTGAGGAAGAACGACACGCCACCGATGCGCCACACATCCAACCACTCGAGCTGCGACGGCAGTTTGCTGATGTAGTACACATCCGGCGACAGGAACCTCACACCGAAGAGCTGCTCGATGAACGGCACGATGGTCTCGACGTTGAGTGCCAGGCCGATACCACCGAGCACCCCGAGCAGCGTGCCGAAGGCGCCGATGATGGTGCCCTGTACGATGAAGATCGTCATCACCGAAGCCGGGGTGGTGCCGAGCGTGCGCAGGATGGCGATATCCGCCTGTTTGTCGGTCACCACCATCACCAGGGTGGAGACGATGTTGAAGGCGGCGACCGCGACGATCAGCGTGAGGATGACGAACATCACGCGCTTCTCGGTCTGTACGGCGCGAAAGAAGTTCGCGTACTGGCGGGTCCAGTCGGTGAGACGCAAGTCCGCCGGCAGGCGCACGGCCAGCTCGTCGTTCACGCGTGCGACCTCGAACATATCACGCAGCTTGAGACGCACACCGCTCACCCTGTCGCCGAGCTCCAGCAGCTTGGCGGCATCGTCGAGATGCACCAGGGCGACGCCGCGGTCGTATTCGAACATGCCGACCTCGAAGATGCCGCTGACGGTGAAGCGTCGCAGCCGCGGTATGGCGCCCACGGGTGTGACACTGACCTGGGGGCTGACGACGATGATCTTGTCGCCGACCTGTGCACCCAGCAGCAGTGCCAGCTCGCTGCCGAGGATGATGTTGTATTTCCCTGCCTGCAGATCGGTCAGCTCACCGATCTTCATATGCTCGCCGACATCGGACACCGCTGGCTCCTCCTCCGGCAGGATGCCGCGCACGATTGCCCCGCTCACCTGATTGCCGTGCGTCAGCATGGTCTCGGCCTGGACATAGGGTGCCGTGCCGATCACCTCCGGATTCTCCGCGGCGATATGGGCGATCGCCTGCCAGTCGGCCAGGCCCTCACCGTAACCCATGATCTGGACATGCGCGGCCATGCCGAGGATACGGGTGCGCAGCTCCTGTTCGAAGCCGTTCATCACCGACAGTACGGTGATGAGCGCAGTCACGCCCAGGGCGATACCCAGCATGGAAATCAGTGAGATGAAGGAAATAAAATGGTTGCGCCGCTTGGCGCGGGTGTAGCGCAGACCGATGTAGAGTTCGTAGGGACGAAACATGGGGCGGCATTAAACCATGAAAGCCCGGCTTCCGGTAACGGTTTCCGGGGCGGACATCGGTGGATGGGTCGAAGCACTATACCCTGAAGCCCGGCGCGTAGGGTGCGTCGGCGCAGCGACGCACCATGACCGCCGCGGTGTGAAGCCCCCGGTGCGTCAGGCACGCCTCGACACAGTTGCAAGCGGTCGTCCCACCCGGCAGAGTTGGCACTGTATCGCAACCGGTCATCCGTGCTGGACCTATCAGGCCCCTGCAACCGCGCGAGCCCGCACCCATGAGCCACAAATACGAACGCCTGCTCGAATCCATCCTCAAGGAGCCCGTCAGCGGCAACATTCACTGGCGCGAGATCGAATCGCTGCTGCATCACCTCGGCAGCGCCGTCACCCCCGTCCATGGGGCGCGTATCCACGTCGTCCTGAATGGTATCGAGGGTACCCTGCACCGGCCGCACCACAGCGGTGTCTGCACCAAACAGGAGGTCCGGCATGTGCGCGAGTATCTCCTCGCGGCCGGTGTCACGCTCGTGGAGGATGGGCAGGGTCACGGCACCCGCTGAGGAGCCCACCCACTGTCCGGTCGCACCTCACCAGATCTGCGGCATCAGTGGAAAGGCAAGGCTGTTTCACGCGTTTCATCCCGGTGCTATAGTGCCCGCAACAGGGGAAGAGGATCTGAATATGCATCTCAAACGCGTTCTGGTGGCGGTGGTGTTGGGGGCCGCGCTGCAATCCATGGCCAGCGCGGATACCCTGGTGCTCGACGCCGTCCAGGCCAACGCCGATGCCGAACGGCCGGGCAAGGGCGAGACCATGGCCGCGGTCGAGGCCCGCTTCGGCAAACCGCAGTCGGTCATCGAGGCGGTCGGACAGCCACCCATCACCCGCTGGATCTACGACGGGTTTACGGTCTATTTCGAGGGCGACCGGACCCTGCACTCGGTCGTACACCGCTAGGCGGGGCCACACGTGCCTCTCTCCGTGCCCGCACTGCGCGGGCACGTCTACATTGCGACCCGCCATTCATGACAGCGACGCATTTTCCACCCGAGTGGGCCCCCCAGGACGCCGTCCAACTCACCTGGCCGAATGACCGCGGTGACTGGGCACCCCACCTCGAGCGGGTGGAGCCGGTGTTCCTCGCCATCGCCCGGGAGGTGGCGCGCCGCCAGCGGCTGCTGATCAGCTGTTACGATAGCGGGCATCTGCGGGCCGTTACGGACCGCCTGCGCACCGCCGGCGTGGACCTGGACCGGGTGCGCCTGTTCGTAGTCCCGTCCAACGACACCTGGGCCCGCGACCACGGCCCCATCACGGTCTACGGTGACGCCGGACCACGATTGCTGGATTTCGTCTTCAACGGCTGGGGCGGCAAGTATGACGCCACGCTCGACAACCAGATCACCGCGCGCCTGAGTGCGGCCGGCGCCTTCGGGGACTGCCCCCGGGTCGAGGTGGAGCTGGTGCTGGAGGGCGGCGGCATCGAGACCGACGGCGAGGGTACCCTGCTGACCACGGCCAGCTGCCTGCTCGCACCCACCCGCAACCCGCAACTGAACCAGGCCCAGCTCGAGGCGCGGTTACATGAACTGCTGGGGGTGGACCGCTTCCTGTGGCTGCACCACGGTGCGCTGGAAGGCGACGATACCGACGGCCATGTCGACACCGTCGCCCGCTTCTGCACGCCCGACACCATCGCCTATCAGGGCTGCAGCGACCCGCAGGATCCGCACTACCCCAGCTTGCAGGCGATGGCCGGGGAGCTGCACGGGTTTCGCCGGCGCGACGGCCGGCCCTATCGTCTCATCGAGCTGCCCTGGCCCGCGGCTAAGCGCAACGCCGCCGGCCAGCGCCTGCCGGCGACCTATGCGAATTTCCTCATCATCAACGGCGCCGTGCTGCTGCCGGTCTACGACGACCCCGCCGACGCGGCCGCGATCGCCGCATTGGCGCCCGTCTTCCCCGATCGCGAGATCGTGCCGATCGACTGCAGTGCGCTGATCCTGCAATACGGCAGCCTGCACTGTGTCACCATGCAGCTGCCGCAAGGCGTACTCGGCGCCACGTGAAACGACCGGCGCCGTCGGGTAGCATGATGGCCCTTGCGTGGGCCCATTCGAGAGCATGGCAGTCATGAGCAAAACCCTTAGAGTCGGTCTGGTGCAGGAGGCCTGCGGTGATGACCGCGACGCCAACCTCACCGTCATGATCGCCGGCATCCGTGCCGCCGCCGCGCGCGGCGCGCAGCTGGTGCTGCTGCAGGAGCTGCACAACAGCCACTACTTCTGCCAGTTGGAGGATCCCGCGCTGTTCGATCTCGCCGAGCCGATCCCGGGACCGACCACCGCGGCACTCGGTCCGCTCGCCAAGGAACTGGAGATCGTCATCGTCGCCTCGCTGTTCGAGCGGCGCGCGCCCGGCCTCTACCACAACACCGCCGTGGTGCTGGAGCGCGACGGCAGCATCGCCGGTATCTACCGCAAGATGCACATCCCCGACGATCCGGGCTACTACGAAAAGTTCTACTTCACGCCGGGCGATCTCGGTTTCGAACCGATTCAGACCTCGGTCGGCCGGCTCGGCGTGCTGGTGTGCTGGGATCAATGGTTCCCGGAAGGTGCGCGTCTGATGGCACTGGCCGGGGCCGAACTGCTGTTGTATCCGACCGCCATCGGCTGGGACCCGCAGGATGAGCAGGACGAACAGGCGCGCCAGCGCGACGCCTGGATCACCATCCAGCGCGCCCATGCGGTGGCCAACGGCCTGCCGGTACTGGCCTGCAACCGCACCGGCTTCGAACCTGACCCGAGCGGCCACGGTGCCGGCAGCCACTTCTGGGGCTCGAGCTTCGTGGCCGGTCCTCAGGGCGAGATCCTCGCCAGCGCCGGGACCGACACCGCCGAGGTCCTGGTGGTCGATATCGACCTGGCCCGCAGCGAACAGGTACGGCGCATCTGGCCTTATCTGCGCGACCGCCGCATCGACGCCTACGGCGACCTTACCCGGCGCTATCGCGACCGTTGATCAGCGCTGCCCGGCGGCCGCTACCACCTCGACCATCGCCTGTGTGAGCGCGGCGAGTTCGTCGGCGGAGATGACGTAGGGTGGCATCGCATAGACGAGGTTGCGAAACGGACGCAGCCACACGCCGCGGTCCACGAACTGCGCCGGCATCCAGCGCATGTCCACCGGCTGCCGTAGCTCGATCACTCCGATCGCGCCGCACACGCGCACCTCCCGCACATGGGGGAGATCCCGACAGGGGGCGAGCCCCGCCTCCAGTCCCCGTCCGATCGCCGCCACACGTGCCTGCCACGGACTCTCCAGCAGCAGCTCGATACTGGCATTGGCCACGGCACAGGCCAGCGGGTTGGCCATGAAGGTTGGGCCGTGCAGGAACACGCCGGGGTTCGCACTGCAGATCCCAGCCGCCACGCGTCCGGTCGTGAGCGTCGCCGCGAGCGTCATGTAGCCCCCGGTGAGGGCCTTGCCCACGCACAGGATGTCAGGCGCAATGTCCGCATGCTCGCAGGCGAACATCTGGCCGGTGCGCCCGAAGCCGGTGGCGATCTCGTCGGCGATCAACAGGATATCGTGCTCGTCGCACAGCATGCGCACCTGGCGCAGGTATTCCGGGCAGTAGAAACGCATACCGCCTGCGCCCTGCACGATCGGCTCGAGGATGACGGCAGCGATCTGGTGGGCGCCGCTGCGCAGCTGCTGGCGCATCTCGGCGAGTTCCGCCTCCTGCCAGTCGCTGTCGTCGCGGCACTGCGGTGCATGCACGAAACTGTGCTTCGGCAGCACGCCGGTAAATAGCGCGTGCATGCCGCCGACGGGATCGCAGACGCTCATCGCTCCGAAGGTATCGCCGTGATAGCCGCTGCGGATGGTCAGCAGCCGGTTGCGTTCCGGGTACCCCTGCGCATACCAGTACTGGATCGCCATCTTGATCGCGATCTCCACCGCGACCGAACCCGAGTCCGCGAAGAACACGTGTTGCAGCGGCGGTGGCGTGAGATCGATGAGATGCGCCGCCAGGCGCGCGGCCGGACGGTGCGTCAACCCCCCGAACATCACGTGCGCCATCTTCCCGAGTTGTTCCTGCAGCGCACGATTCAGCCGTGGGTGGTTGTAGCCGTGGATTGCCGCCCACCAGCTCGCCATGCCGTCGATGAGCTCGCGCCCGTCTTCCAGGCGCAGGTGTACACCGCGCGCCGATTGCACCGGGAACATGGGTAGCGGCGCGGTCATGGAGCTGTACGGATGCCAGATGTGGGCACGGTCGAAGGCGCGCCAGTCCTGTTCGACGGCCTGCAAGGCGGAATTCATAGCGGTGTTGTCCTGAGGAACGATGGTTGTCACTCGGTGGCGGTTGAGGCATTGTAACCTGGGAGTTTGTCAGACTTGGGCGATCGTAGCGCGCCGGGTGGGAGAGTGAGATCATTTTCCCAATCCTGCGAGGGAAATAACTGTTGCTATTTGCCGAGCAGGGGCAGAAAAACAGGCGGCTATCCCGCCGGTGCAGCAGCAAAGTCCCAAACCCGACCGACTCCTGGGCAGTGCCACCATAGCTGTTGCGTGCAGATCATTATCGGAAGGAAACAAGGCCGTATGATACTGATTCTCGAGCCGGACACCGACCAGCAGGGCGCACCCTACCGACAGTTGCTGGACCACCTCTCCCGCCTGCCCAACATCCAGGTGCGCGTGCGCCAGGAGGTCGGTGCCCAGCAGGTGCTCACCGAGATCTATCTGGTCGGCGATACCGCAGCGCTGTCCATCGACGACATGCGCAGCCTGCCGACGGTGGAGCGTGTGGTGCGGGTCTCCCAGGAATACCGCATTCTCGGGCGGCACCGTGACGAGACGCGACCGACCTCCTTCGACTACAACGGCGTGAACTTCAGTCAGGATACACTGCATGTGTTCGCCGGCTTGTGTGCCGTGGACACTCCCGATCATGTCGAGCAGATGCTGCGCGCCCTGCAGGAACATGGTCTGGTGTGCACGCGTATGGGTGCCTACAAGCCGCGTAGCAGTCCCTACGCCTTCCAGGGCCACGGCAAGGCATGTCTGCCCTACGTGTTCGAGCTCGCCGGTAAATACGGTATCAAGGTCGTCGCCATGGAGGTCACGCATGAGAACCATGTGGGCGAGATCCGCGCGGCCCTGGAGGCGACCGGCCATCCCACCGGCGTACTACTGCAGATCGGTACGCGCAACACCCAGAATTTCGAACTGCTCAAGGCCGTGGGCAGGCAGCAGGAGATGCCGGTGCTGCTCAAACGCGGCTTTGGCATCACCCTGGAAGAATCACTCAACGCCGCGGAATACCTCGCCAGCGAGGGCAACCGCAAGGTGATCTTCGGCCTGCGGGGCATGAAGACCAACATGGGTGACCCACACCGTAACTTCGTGGACTTCGCGCATGTACCCGTGGTCAAGCGCCTCACACGCATGCCGGTGTGCATCGACCCGTCGCATTCGGTCGGCACACGCGAGTGCGCCCCCGACGGTATTCTTGATATTTGGCATGCTACAGCGCAAGGCGTGATCGCCGGCGCGAACATGATCCTGGTAGATTTCCATCCAGCTCCCGAGATAGCCTTGGTCGACGGACCGCAGGCGCTGCGCCTCGAAGAGTTGGCACCGTTTCTGCAAGATGTCGCTATAGCGCGCGAGGCCTACGAGCGGCGGCGGGCACTGGCCCGCCAGACTCCGCCCGATCTGACCTGACGGCACGACGACAGCGCGTTGATATGTTGCTAAAGATGAGGAGAGATGTTATGCACTACGGGCCCTTATTGGCAGGTTGTTTGCTCTTGGCGTCACAGACCGTGATGGCCGCCGAAGGGGAAACGGCAGCACCTACGACCGAAGCCGACACTACGACGTCGACATCAGATGACGGGCAGAGCACACCCGCACCTGCACCCACTAGCGGTGGGGATTACGTCACACCGGATCCTGGCTGCGACTGACAGGCAAGCGCCGGACACCCGGCGAACACTCAAAACTACAACCCTGTGTTCTACCACCCGGAGGAAATAACGATGACACCCAGACCACTGATCGCCGCAATCGCACTGACCTTCGCAATCGCCACCCCGCTGCACGCGGCCAAGGATGTGAAGGTCAAGATCACGCCCGAGATCGCCTCGGTCGAGGTCATGCACGATGGCAAGAAGACCACCATCATGCGTAATCAGGACGAGAAGAACACCGTCAATCCGGCATTCGCCAAGACATCACGCGACTGCCCGCCCTTCTGCATCCAGCCAGGCACGCTCGCGCCCGGCGTCGAGACCATCGGCGAAGTCGAGGTGCTGGACTATCTCAAGCGCATGGCTGACGGCGACAGCAGCATTCTGGTGATTGATTCGCGCACCCCCGACTGGGTGGAGCGTGGCACGATCCCCGGTTCAGTGAACATCCCGTGGACCCAGCTCAACGCCTCGCAATCTGACCCGTTCACCATCGCCGACATCATGGAGAAGCGCTTTGGTGCGCGCCAGCAGGAAGGGCTGTGGGACTACAGTGGGGTCAAGACGCTGGTGATGTTCTGTAACGGCATGTGGTGCGGCCAGTCGCCGAATAACATCAAGACGTTGCTGAAGTTCGGCTACCCCGCAGACAAGATCAAATGGTACCGCGGTGGCATGCAGGACTGGGAGATCCTCGGCCTCAGCACCGTACCCGGCAAGAAGCCCTGACGGCTGTCCCCGTTCAATTTTGTACTTCGAGGCGGCTGCGGCCGCCTCTTTTTTGTGTCGCGAACGCTCAGTCGCCCGGACGCAGGCGGCGCAGATAACGGTACAGCGTACGCTCACTGACACCCAGCAGGTCGGCGGCGCGGCCACGATGGCCATGACCGGCCTGCAGGGCCTCCATCACGGCCTCGTCCGTGAGGCGCCCATTGCGGCGGTCCAGCAGCCGCGGGGCATACGGGTGCGTCTGGGCCGCGGTCGCCACGGGCTGGTGCGGCTCGTCGAAGACGACATGGCCGGGGCGCAGGGCGTCGTCGCAGGCCAGGATCGCGGCACGCTCGATGATGTTGCGCAGCTCGCGCACGTTGCCCGGGTAGTCGTACGTGAGCAGCACCTCGATCACCTCGGCACTCAGCGGCAGATGCCGATCGGCATCTTCCAGGCGTGCCAGGAAATACTCCGCCAGACGCGGGATGTCGTCCTTGCGTTCACGCAACGGTGGGATGGCGACCGGGAACGCCGACAGGCGGTAATAGAGGTCCTGGCGGAACCGGCCATTGGCGACCATCTCCTGCATGTTACGGTTGGTCGCGGCGACGATGCGCACATCGATCTTGACGTAGTCGGTCCCACCGATGCGGCGGATGGTGCCGGTCTCCAGCACGCGCAGCAGCTTGGTCTGCAACGGCAGCGGCAGTTCGCCGATCTCGTCGATGAACAGCGTGCCACCGTCGGCGGCCTCGAACAGGCCCTTTTTACGCTGGCTCGCGCCGGTGAACGAGCCCTTCTCGTGGCCGAACAGTTCGGATTCGATCAGGCTTTCACCGAGTGCGCCGCAGTCCACCACCACGAAGGGACGGTGCGCTCGGTTGGAATAATGGTGCAGGTATTTCGCTACCTGCTCCTTGCCGACACCGCTCTCGCCGAGCAACAGTACCGTCGTCTGCGTGGGTGCGACCCGCTGTAACAAGCTGGTCATGCGCAGCAGCGGCCGCGCACGACCGATCAACAGCGCCTCGCCCTCGCCCTCCGGAGGTGCTACGCGGAAGATGCTTTCACCGATGTAGCGCACCTCGCCCGCATCGTCCAACAAGGGGCTCGCGTGCAGTTGCACGTACTCTTCACGCCCGTCACGGTCGAAATGCACGTGCATCACCTGCGTGGCGCGTTGGTGCAGGAATACCTCTTCCAGCGGGCAGTGCTCGCCGTTGTGGCTGCAGGGCACCGGGGAGTGGTGCGAGACCTCGTGGCAGAGCCGGCCGACCACACCGTCGTCGGAGACGCCGTAGCGCTCGCGGTAGGCGCGGTTGGCGGCGACGATGTGGTAGTCACGGTCGATCACCACGAAGGGATCGGGGATGATGTCGATGATCTGTTCGCAACTCGGCTTGGAATGGACTGACACGGGCGCCTCCTCGGACAGGGTCGGACATGACATATGCTGACAGTCTATGCCTTCATGTCATGACATGTCACGTCCGTCCGCCGGGTTTCTCCTCTCCTGTCAGTCACCCTGCGGCTTGGGCGCGGCCTGCAGGCGGGTGATGCCCAGTGCCTTGAGGATATATTTCTCGTAGATCGGGTCGGAGGAGCCTTTCTTCATCTTGCGCATGAAATATTTCTCGAAGGCGACCTTGCCCAGGTGCACCCATTTGCCCTTCTTCATCCAGGCGACGTTACGTGGCGGGATCTGCGGGATGGCCACGAAGGCCACGCCGGTATCGCCCATGTCGGCCAGACAGATGGCGTTCCAGGTACCCTTCTCGGTCACCGGTTTGCCGGCAAGATCGTCGCGGATGTTGTGGGCTACCGCCGTTGCCATGGATTCGATCATATAGCCCGTCTTGGGCATGCCGGTCGGGACCGGGGTAGCCTCCAACGGGGGGATGGCGATGCATACACCGAGGGAATAGATGTTGTGCCAGGCCGGATTGCGCTGGAACTCGTCGACCTTGACGAAACCGCGTGGATTGACCAGTTTCTCACCGGCCTTGGCAACCGCGTCCACACCCTTGAAGCCGGGGATCAGCATGGAATATTTGAAGGGCAGTTCATGCTCCTTGATGACCTCACCCTGTTCATTGTGTTCGGCGACGAACATCTTGTCCGGCTCGACCCGCATGACCTTGGCGTTGCAGATCCACTTGATGTGATGCTGGCGCAGTTCCGACTCCAGCATGGACTTGGAATCACCGACACCGCCCAGGCCGAGGTGGCCGATGTAGGGCTCCGCGGTGACGTAGGTCATGGGCACCTTGCTGCGGATACGCCGCTTGCGCAGGTCGGCATCCATGATGAAGGCGAATTCGTAGGCCGGCCCGAAGCAGGATGCCCCCTGCGCCGCACCGACGACAATGGGACCGGGATCCCGCACGAACGCCTTCCAGCCCTCGTAGGCCTGCTCCGCATGGTCGATGGTGCAGACCGACTGCGTATGGCCCTGTGGTCCGAAACCCTCGATCTCGTCGAATGCCAATGCCGGGCCGGTGGCGATGACCAGGTAGTCGTAGTCGATCTCACGGCCGTCGCCCAGCACCACCTTGTTGTTGTCCGGCTGGATCTCGGTGACCGCCATGGGAATGAAATCGATATTGCGCTTCTTCAGATAGGGTGCGATCGGGAAGGTGGTATCCCGACGCGAACGCCAGCCCACCGCGACCCAGGGATTCGATGGCACGAAGCTGAAGGTGTCCGAGGCATTGATCACGGTGACGCGGTGCTCCGGGCCGAGGATATTGCGGATCTCGTAGGCCGCGGGCATGCCGCCCGTGCTCGCGCCGATGATGACGATGTGTGCCATAGATACTGCTCCTGTTGTGGATTGGCAAGGTTGAACCTGCTTGCCAGTGGATCAGCATATTCTATGCCATGGGTGCGCCGGCAGCGTGCCGCATCATCGCGATACCGTTCGCAGGCTTTCAAGGTAATCGATCAGGCCGGCGCCACAGACCTGCAACTGGTCGAGGCTCTGCGCATTCTTGGCGACACCGATACAGCCCGCCAGCGCGGCGAGCACGAAGCTTGCCGTGTTCGCACAGTCGACGTCGGCACGGATGTGACCCGTCTGCTGCGCACGCTGCAGCGCATCCCGAATCCCCTGGTGCCATTCCTGGTAGATGCGGTCCAGGCGCGTACGGAAGCCCTCGTCCAAGGGTGACATTTCCTGGGCGAGGTTGTTCAGGGGGCAACCGAAGGTCACGATGTCACTGCCAAATACCGTGTCGATGTCGCGGATGGAGCGCAGGATCTGCTCCAACGGTTCGTCGGCCTCGGCCAGCGGACGCAACCAGACGGCCTGAATGACCGCGCGGATCACCTCGTCGACGACCGCGTAGCCCAGTGCCTGCTTGTTGGGAAAATGATGATACAAGGCACCCTTGGTCAGGCCGATGGTGTCCAGAATGTCGTCCAGGCGCGTGCCCTGGTAGCCGCAGCGATAGATCTGCCGGAACGCCGCATCCAGAATCGCGCGTCGGGTTCGGTCGGCGGTGCGCTTGAGGGCAGCGGTGGCGTCCGGGTTGTTCATGTCTCGGGCAGTTCCTCGGGAATCCAGGCGGTGAGCGTGTGCTGGCGAGAGGACGCGGAAATACAGGGCAAAACGGGCCACACCACCCCGATTCCCACCGCCCTCTTGGGGTTTGGCGTACCCTGACCGCCGCTCCGTCATTGCCGGGCCGCCGGCAGTCGCGGCGCGACCGATCCCGCCCACGCTCGGTTGACAAGGCCCCGGGTACGCGACTATGGTACATACCAACTGGTCTGTTTGCCAGCCCGATGAATCGTCTGACAGCGCTGTCGATGCCCGACCGTTCAGCATCTTCAGTAGCGCCTCAGCGGCGCCTGGCGATGTAACCGATCGAGGAGTGACCCTCATGAACACACCTGTCGAAACCCCCAATGCCAACCTCGATGCCTGGCTCAACCAGAAGCTGGATGAACTGCTGCCCGGCAAACTCGCCACTATCGAGGCGAGCAAGACACCTTCCATGGCCATCATCGCCACCAAGGGCACCCTGGACTGGGCCTATCCGCCCTTCATCCTCGCCTCGACCGCGGCAGCCCTGGGCTGGGAGGTCAGCATCTTCTTCACCTTCTACGGTCTGCTGCTGTTGAAGAAGGATCTGCCCTGCGAGATCAGTCCACTGGGCAACCCGGCGATGCCGATGAAGATGCCCTTCGGTCCGCAGTGGTTCCAGAACATCACCTGGCCGATGCCCAACCTGATCATGGCCGGCATCCCCGGCTTCGAGAAGGTCGCCACCGGCCTGATGAAGAAGACCTTCAAGAACAAGGGCGTCGCCACCGTCGAGGAACTGCGCTCCTTGTGCCTCGAGGCCGACGTGAAGATGGTGGCCTGTCAGATGACGGTCGACGTGTTCGGCTTCTCGCGGGATGAATTCATCCCCGAGGTGACCGACTACGTCGGCGCGACTTACTTCCTGCCGGTCGCCAAGGACGCGGACGTCGCCCTGTACATCTGAGCCGGGCAACGCGCAGACGACGGGGATGCGGGCAACCGCATCCCCGCGTGCGCGCTGGCGGCCAGGATTTTATTAGCCACGGAAACACACGGAAAAACACAGAAGGTGGGGATGCGACGGGTTTTGCATTCCGTGTACTTCCGTGTGTTTCCGTGGCTAAAATAAGTTTTCCGGGCGCATACGACCCCGGCGATGACAAATCCACGCGACGAGGGTGCAGGACCGTCGCCCCTGTGGGACAATACGCCGCTCCGCCAGACCCCATGCCCCGTCGACCACTGATTCTCAACCGATGTCCGAAGCCTCATCTGCCGCGCCACGCCGTTCGGCCCCGCCCTCGACTACGCTCGATCTGCCGCTGACGCCGGCCATGACGCTGGCAGTGCCCCTGCCGGTCGCGCCGCAAACGGCGCACTGGGGCGCCCTGTACGGCGACAGCCGCGCGCTGGCGCTGGCGGCGGCGAGCGCCGGGACGCGGCCCCTGGTGATCGTCACCCCCGACAACCAGTCGGCCGAGCAGCTGCAGGAGGCCCTCGCCTGGTTCGCCCCTAACGCCGGCGACGGTACCGAACTGCAGCTGAGCTTCCCCGACTGGGAGACCCTGCCCTACGATGTCTTTTCGCCGCACCAGGACATCGTCTCCGAGCGCATCGCCTGCCTGTACCGGCTGCCGGAGCTGCGCCGGGGCACGCTGATCCTGCCGGTCGCCACCTTGCTGCAGCGGGTGGCGCCGCCTGGCTATCTGACGCTCAGCGGCCTGCTGCTGGACGTCGGCCAGCGCCTCGACCTGGACGCATTGCGCGGGCGGCTCGACCAGGCCGGCTACCGCTATGTCTCGCAGGTGATGGAACGGGGGGAATTCACGGTGCGCGGCTCGCTGCTGGATCTCTATCCGATGGGTGCCGAGCTGCCCTACCGCCTCGACCTCCTGGACGACGAGATCGAGAGTATCCGCAGCTTCGATCCCGAGACGCAGCGCTCCATCGCCAAGGTCGACAACATCCGGCTGCTGCCGGCGCGCGAGTTTCCGCTGCACGAAGCCGCCATCACACGCTTCCGCCAGGCCTGGCGGGCACGCTTCGAGGGTGATCCGCAACGCAGCGTGATCTACCG
This sequence comes from Gammaproteobacteria bacterium, assembly GCA_019911805.1. NCBI lineage: Bacteria > Pseudomonadati > Pseudomonadota > Gammaproteobacteria > Gammaproteobacteria bacterium. Next base: position 128,157 of record JAIOJV010000052.1, on the reverse strand, counting down.
CGACGTCAGTCAGGGCCTGGCGCCGAGTGGCGTCGAATACTACCTGCCGCTGTTCTTCGAGACGACCGCGACCCTGTTCGACTATCTGCCCGCCGACGCGCTGCTGGTGTCACTGCCGGATGCGGACCTCGCCGCGGAGGCCTTCTGGGAGCAGGTGAACGACCGCTATGAGCAGCGCCGCCACGACCTCGAGCGCCCGCTGCTGCGCCCCGACGAACTGTACCTCTCCCCAGACGAACTGCGCGCACGCGGCACGGGTTTCGCCCAGGTGCAGATCGATCGCTTCGAGCGGGAGCACCCCGCAGCCACCGACCGTAATTTTGTCACCACCGCACTGCCGGACCTGAGCTTCAAGCCGCGCAGCCCGGAACCGGCGGCCCAGCTGCAACGCTTCCTGGAGGGCTTTCACGGCCGCGTCCTGATCACCGGTGAATCCGCCGGTCGCCGCGAGAGTCTGCGCGATCTGTTGCGTGATCAGGGCATTCACCCCACGGTCTTCGAAGGCTGGCGCGACTTCCTCGCCGGCGAAGCGACCCTCGGTATCGGTGTCGCGCCGCTGGAGCAGGGCCTGCTGCTGCCCGAGCAAGGCCTGGCGCTGATCACCGAGACCCAGCTGCTCGGTCAGCGCACCCGGCAGCGCACGCGGCGCAAGGCGGTGCGGGATCCCGAGACGTTGATCCGTGATCTCACCGACCTCGCCCCCGGCGCACCGGTGGTGCACGAGGACCACGGCGTCGGCCGCTACCTGGGCCTGCAGCGCCTGCACGTCGGCGACATCGAGACGGAATTTCTCGCCCTCGAATATGCCGGTGGCGACAAACTCTACGTGCCGGTCGCCTCGCTGCACCTGATCAGCCGCTACACCGGCACTGCGCCCGAGCAGGCGCCGCTGCACCGGCTCGGTTCGGAGCAATGGCAGAAGGCCCGCCGCAAGGCCGCCGAGCGGGTACGTGACGTCGCCGCAGAGCTGCTCGAGATCCAGGCGCGGCGTCTGCTGCGGCCCGGCCATGCCTTCGAAATCCACACCGAGGACTACCGCCAGTTCGCCGCGGCCTTTCCCTTCGAGGAGACGCCCGACCAGCAGACGGCGATCGATGCGGTGCTGGAGGATCTGGCCGCGCCGCGCGCCATGGATCGCGTGGTCTGCGGCGACGTCGGCTTCGGCAAGACCGAGGTGGCGATGCGGGCCGCCTTCGTCGCCGCCCAGGGCGGCCATCAGGTCGCCGTGCTGGTGCCGACGACGCTGCTGGCCCAACAACATGCGCAGAACTTCCGCGACCGTATGGCCGACTGGCCGCTGCGTATCGAGGTGCTGTCGCGCTTTCGCTCGGCCAAACAGCAGAAGGAGATCCTCAGCGCGCTGGCCGACGGCCGGGTCGACATCCTCATCGGTACGCACAAGCTCCTGCAGTCCGACGTGCAGTTCAAGAACCTCGGCCTGGTCATCATCGACGAGGAGCACCGCTTCGGTGTGCGCCACAAGGAGCGGCTCAAATCGCTGCGGGCCGAGGTGGATCTGCTGACACTCACGGCCACGCCGATCCCGCGTACCTTGAACATGTCGCTGGCGGGCCTGCGTGACCTGTCCATCATCGCCACCCCGCCGCTGCAGCGCATGACCATCAAGACCTTCATCTGCGAGTGGGACAAGCAGACCCTGCGCGAGGCCTGCCTGCGCGAGATCAAGCGTGGTGGCCAGGTGTACTTCCTGCACAACGAGGTCGAGAGCATCGAGCGTATCGCCCGTGAGGTCGCCGCGATGGTGCCCGAGGCGCACATTCGCATCGGCCACGGTCAGATGCGCGAGCGCGACCTCGAGCAGGTGATGCTGGATTTCTACCACCGGCGCTGCAACATCCTGGTATGCACCACCATCATCGAGAGCGGCATCGACGTACCGACCGCCAACACCATCATCATCAACCGCGCCGACAAGCTCGGCCTGGCGCAGCTGCATCAGCTGCGTGGCCGCGTCGGCCGCTCGCACCACCGTGCCTACGCCTATCTGGTCACGCCGCCGCGCCGCGCCATGACGCCGGATGCGGTGAAGCGCCTGGAGGCCATCGAGTCGCTCGAGGACCTGGGTGCCGGCTTCACCCTGGCGACGCACGACCTGGAGATCCGCGGCGCCGGCGAGCTGCTTGGCGATGAACAGAGTGGTCAGATCCAGGAGATCGGCTTCACGCTCTATTCCGAGCTGCTCGAGCGCACGGTGCGTGCCCTCAAGCAGGGCCGGGACCCACAGCTCGACCGGCCACTGGACCACGGTGCCGAGATCGATCTGCACATCCCAGCGCTCATCCCGGACGACTACCTGCCCGACGTGCACACGCGCCTGATCCTCTACAAGCGCATCGCCAGCGCGCCCGACGAGGCGGCATTGCGTGAGTTGCAGGTGGAGATGATCGACCGCTTCGGCCTGCTGCCGCAGCCGACCAAGGACTTGTTCGCGATCACCGAACTCAAGCTGCTGGCCTTGCCGCTCGGTATCAAGAAGATCGATGCCGGCGCCAGCGCCGGCCGTATCCTGTTCGGACACACGCCGGACGTGGACCCGGCGTGCATCATCCGCTTGATCCAGACACAGCCGACGCGGTACAAACTCGAAGGCGCGGACAAGCTGCGTTTCTTTGCCGACATGACCGACAGCGGCGTACGTATCGCCACCGTTGCGCAGTTATTGCGCGTGCTGAGAGGAAAGGATGAAACATGACCTGGCGTGACAAGACCTGGCTGGCCACCCTGCTGCTGGGGTTCGGGCTGGGTGTGCAGGCGGAAGAGCTGCCGCAATACGACGTCGAGGTGCTGGTATTCGCCTCCCTGCGCGCGGACGACGGCCGGGAGGCATGGCCACCGCTCGAACACGCGCCGGCCACCGATCGCGCCCTGCCCTTCATCGCCGGCGGTGGCATCCGCCCGCTGGAGGGCCCGCTCAACCTGCAGGCCATCGCCGCTGCCATGCGCCGCTCCAGCGGCTACCGCCCGCTGCTGCACTGGCGCTGGCGCCAGCCGGGCTGGGAGCGCGGCCAGACCCTGCCCATCCACATTCTGGCCGCCGCGGCCGACGGCCAGCCGCTCCTCGACGGCACGATCTCTCTGGCGCTCTCGCGCTATCTGCACCTGAATGCGGATCTGATCTATGCCGACCCCAGCGTCGGCACCCCCGTCGCACTGCGGGAGGTGCGCCGCATGCGCAGCGGCGAGCTGCATTATCTCGACCATCCGCGCTTTGGCGTGCTGGTACAGGTTGATCCGGTGGCGCGCGACTAGAACCCAGGTGCGCCGGAGCAGGTCAATTCAGCACAGCAGAATGTGATCCGCGGAGATGTACCTCACTCGATCATCGGAATGACCTGCTCCAACAGGGTGCAGGCCTTAATTCTGTCGAACAACGCGCTATCGGAGAACACGTCATTATGACCGAACTGGCAATCATCGGTGGCACCGGTCTGACCACACTCAAGAATCTCGCCATCGAACGGCGTGAGGTCGTGCACACACCCTACGGACAGCCATCCGGCCCGCTCGTGCACGGCCGGCTGTGCGGCAAGGCAGTGGTATTCCTGCCACGCCACGGCAGCGGCCACACCATCGCACCGCACGACGTCAATTACCGCGCCAACCTGTGGGCACTGGATCACATCGGTGTCACCAAGGTGATTGCCATCGCCGCAGTCGGTGGTATCACGCCGGCGACGGTGCCCACCGCGTTGGTGATCCCGGACCAGATCATCGATTACACCTCGGCACGCCAGCACACCTTTTTTCAGGGCAGCCTGGAGCAGGTCACACACATCGATTTCACCTTCCCCTACTGCGAGGAACTGCGCGTCGATCTGATCGCCGCCGGTCGCGCCGCCGGCCTGTCGCTGGTCGAGAGTGGCACCTACGGCGCCACGCAGGGGCCGCGTCTGGAGACGGCTGCGGAGATCAACCGCATGGCGCGCGACGGCTGCGATGTCGTCGGCATGACGGGCATGCCCGAGGCCGCGCTGGCGCGCGAATTGGGGCTGTGCTACGCGGCCTGCGCAGTCTGCGCCAACTGGGCGGCCGGCCGCGGTGAAGGTGAGATCAGCATGGCGGAGATCAACCAGACCCTGACGACCGGCATGGAGAAGGTCCGCACCCTGTTGGAGCAGGTCATTCCGATGATCGAGTGAGGTACATCTCCGCGGATCACATTCTGCTGCGCTGAATTGACATGCTCCAACAGTCCCGTTCGTCGCTCCGCCTCCGGCTGTCGCAAGTCGGCTGCGCGATGAACGGGACCGCCGGAGCGCTGGGCCCCACGCTGGAGGTGCAATTGCCCAGGGGAAAACCCAAGGCATAGGGAAGTGCTGATTTATATTTCCAACGCAGAGATGCAGCGATTTGTATTAACCTGAATGGCACTTATGTAAGCCACTGGCTTGGAAAAACAGCCACGGAATCCACGCAACAACACGGAAAGAATTCACTGTGTAAACCCTGGATCTTCCCCCTGCGCCCCAGTTTCCGAGGTTTGTACAAGTAAGCCTTTTCCGTGTCATTCCGTGTGCTTCCGTGGCCAGGAGTAAGGTTCAGGGACAGTGGGCTCAGGCATCCCGCACCGCGTAGATCGCGGGCAGGTTGCGGTGATAACCGTGATAGTCCATACCGCAGCCGAAAACGTAACGGTCCTCAACCTGCAGACCAATGAAATCCGCGTCGATGCCGGGTGCACGGCGCGCATGCAGCTTCTCCGCGAGTACCGCGCTGTAGACCGCCTCGGCGCCCTGATCGCGCAGATAGCCGACGATGGCCGCCAGCGTATGACCTTCATCGAGGATGTCATCGACCACCAGCAGGGTACGCCCGGCCAGCGGCAGCGATGGCCGCATGAGCCAGTGCAGTTCGCCACCGCGGGTTGCGCCACGGTAGCGCGTGGCGTGCAGATAATCGATGTGCAGTGGGAAGCTCAGCCGGGTCAGCAGATGCCCGGCCGGGATGATGCCGCCGGTCATGACGCACAGTACGATCGGATCACTCCCACCGAGTTCGGCAGTGATGGCGTCGGCCATGCGGTCCAGGGCGGTATTCACTACCTCAGGGGAATGCAGCCGGTCGGCTTCTGCAAGGACCGTCTGGGCCTGCTGAGCGGTGATGGACATGGTCTCCTCGAGAGGCCGCGATGTCCGCGCGCGCCCCGGTGTGTCCGGAATGGCCGGGGTGGCGCAGCGGACCGCGGCCGGGATCGGTTTCAATAGGTGAACGTGACGGTGTCGTCGTTCATCGCCTCACTGATGATATAGGCACCACCGACGGTTTCCGAGATTTCGGGAATGAGATCCTCGCCCCATAGCTCCAGTGTCGGTGTGCACACCTTGAATACGACACCGGCCTCGTGGGCGTCTTTGATGTAATCGTAGACACTCTTCGAGCTGCCTTCCTGGACGTACAAATGCTCAGCGATGCCCTTCTTGGCGAGTTCACCGGAACGACCGGTGAGCACGATCTCGACCTCGTATTCCATAGCCGCGGCCACGGTGGCCTGGAAGAACGGCGCACCAAGCTCGGTGCCATTTCTGGGATCGGTATTGACCATGATGATGAGAAGTTTATCCGCCATGTGCCCCCCTTTTTTCTGCCGCCACGGGTCCGTGACCGGACTCATCTGAGTTCTTGTTCGAATGTCTCCGCGGCAGCCTGGGCGCAGCGATAACCCGCGTCGATGGCCTCCCCGGCACGATGGAACTCCAGCAGGTGGATCTGGCTCAGCCGCGGCGCGATCACTACATCGGGTGGATCGCCGGCCATGCGCGCGCGGGTGATTCTGACCTGCATAATGTAAACGCTTTGCGCGATAACGTCGACCAGCGACGGCAGCGCCTCGCTGCTGCCCAGCAGCTCGTTGGTCCACTCGGTGGCGCGCGTCTTGAGGCCTTCTCCCAGCGACATCAGCCAGGGCAGCTTGTCGATCACTGGCTGGCGCCGTCCCGGGCCATCCGCGCCCCCCCCGGGTGTCGTCCCGGGGGGCTCGGGGGTCTCGACGCCGGCGCTCATCGTCCGGCGGCTGAGCAGATCGGCGTTCAGATCGACGGCGATCACCCGCTCGGCGCCCAGCGCCCGGCACAGCGATACGGGCACCGGGTTCACCAGTCCGCCGTCGACCAGCCAGCGATCCTCGTGACGGGCGGGCGTGAACAGGCCGGGTAGTGCCGCCGAGGCGCGCACGGCCTTATGCAGTGAGCCCTCCCGGAACCAGACCTCCTGACCGCTGGCCAGTTCGGTGGCCACCGCACCGTAGGGCCGCCGCAGCACACTGATGTCGCGGTCCGGGAAACGTGTTTCCAGATAATGGAACAGCTTGCGCCCATGGATGAAGCCACCGCCGAAACTGACGTCGAGATAGGACACGACGTCCTGCCAGGTCAGGCCGCGAACCCAGTCCTCCAGCCGATCGAGCTCATCCTCCGCGGCCGCTGCGCCGACGAGCGCGCCGATCGACGTGCCGCAGACGATGTCGGGGTTGAAATCATGCTCCTGCAGCCAGCGCAGCACACCGATGTGCGACCAGCCGCGCGCCGCGCCACCGCCCAGGGCGATCCCGATGCGCGGCCGCCTCATGTGCGGCCGCCCCGGCGCAACACTGTGATCGCACGCTGCGCGTTCACGCTGAAATGCCCGTTGGGCACGGAAGCACACGGAAATACACAGGCAATGTCATACTGTCAGCGGGCGCCACGACCGCGTCCGGGGTACGGCAGACGCTTCCCGCCCAGGCCTGCGCCAGTCGCTGACCTCCGTGTATTTCCGTGTGCTTCCGTGGCCCCATTGGCTTTTCCCCGGCTGGGTGATTCACATGTCCATGTCCAGCAGCGGATCCGCGTCGTAGCCGGCAATGGCCGTCACGGCACGCCGCCAGGCGGCGGATGCGTGCAATGCGTCCCAGGTGTCACCCCCACGACCGTGCAGCCGGGCCAGACGTGCCTGCGCCGCCGGGTCGGCGTATGCGTGCAGGCTGTCCAGCACCCGGTCGGCGGCCTCCGGCTGGTTGCATACCAGAACCATGTCACAGCCGGCGGCCAGCGCCGCGTGCGCGCGCTGTGGGTGATCGCCGGCGACATCCGCCGCTACCATGCTCAGGTCGTCGCTGAAGATCACGCCCTGGAACCCCAACTCACCGCGCAGCTGCCCTTCCAGCCAGAAACGCGAGAAGCCGGCCGGCCGGTGGTCCACGTCACTGTACACCACATGCGCCGCCATGATGCCGGCCAGTCCGTGATCGATCATGCGCCGGAACGGCAGCATGTCTTCCATCTGGATGTCCGCCAGGCGGCGCGCATCGGTCGGCAGCTCCAGATGCGAGTCCTCGCGCACCCCGCCATGTCCGGGAAAGTGCTTGCCGACGGCCTGCATGCCGGCGCGCTGCATACCCTTCTGGTAGGCGTGCGCCAGCGCGACGACGGCCTCCGGCCGGCTATGCAGGGCGCGGTCGCCGATGACGGGACATACGCCACGGTCGAGATCCAGCACCGGCGCGAAACTGAGATCCACCCCGACGGCGCGCAGTTCAGCGGCCATCAGCCAGCCGCTGATGTCAGCGAGTTCCAGTGCCCGCTGGGGCTCGCGGTCGAAGACGCGACCGAGCGCAGCGGCCGGCGGCAGGCGGGTGAACCCGTCGCGGAAGCGCTGCACGCGCCCGCCCTCCTGATCCACCGCCACCAACAGGCGGGGATCGCGCAGGGCATGGATCTCTGCGATCAACCCGGCGACCTGCCCGGGCGAGGCAAAATTGCGCGCGAACAGGATCACCCCGCCGACCTGCGGGTGACACAGACGGCGGCGGTCGGTTTCGCTCAGCGCCGCAGCGCCGACATCGAGCATGACGGGGCCAAGGGACATGGTGTCGGGATTCGGGATTCGGGATTCGGGATTCGGGATTCGGGATTCGGGATTCGGGATTCGGGGCAATGGTAACCGCATTCCGCGACCAGCCCTAGTCACTCCCCGCCCCCCCTGTCCTGACGTCCAGACGGTCGCGCAGGCGGTCGCCGAGCAGATTCACCGCCAGTACCACCAGCACCATGGCGAGACCGGGGACCAGCACCATGTGGGGTGCCACCAGCAGGTAGCGTGTGCCGTCACGGATCATGCTCCCCCACGAGGCCTCGGGTGGCTGCACGCCGAGGCCGAGGAATGACAGTCCCGCCTCCGCGACCACCACCGAGGCGACGCCGAAGGTCGCCTCGACGATCAGTGGTGCGCTGATCAGTGGCAGCAGGTGGTAGCGTACGATGCGCGCGCGCGGCACACCCAGCGCGACCGCTGCCATGACGTGCTCGCGGCTCCTGAGCGACAGCACCTGCGCCCGCGCCAGACGCGCATAACCCACCCAGCCGACCACGGTCAGCGCCAGTACCACGTTCTCGATGCCCGGGCCCAGGATGCCGGCCAGGGCAATTGCCAGCAGGATACCGGGAAAGGCCAGGAACAGATTGATCACCTGCACCAGCAGACGGTCCCAGAACCCGCCGATGTAGCCCGCAAAACTGCCGATGAGCGTGCCGACCGAAGCCGACAGCCCCACCACCCAGAAGGCCACCAGAAACGAGGTCGTACTGCCGGCGATCAGCCGGTCGAGCATGTTCCGCCCGAGGTCGTCGTAGCCCATGCCGCCGGTGGACAGCGGTGAGGCCAGGATGCGCTCCAGATCGATCGCGTTGGGTTCCAGCGGCAACCAGGGCGCCGCCAGGCCGGTGAACACCCAGAGCAGCAGGACTGTGACCGGCAGCCAGATACGCATGGCCGCCTCAGCCCCCTACCCGGATGCGCGGATCGATGACCGCGTACAGCAGATCGGTGAGGCTGTTGACGATCACATAGGTCAGGGCGATGAGCAGCACACAGGCCTGCACCACGGGGTAATCACGCGACTGGATCGCCTCGATGGTCAACAGACCGATACCGGGCCAGGAGAACACCGTCTCGGTAATGACCGCACCGGCGAGCAGCGTGCCCAGTTGCAGGCCGAGCACGGTGATCACCGGCAGCAGCGCGTTCGGTAGCGCATGCCGGAGCAACACCCGCCGCCGCGACAGACCCTTGGCATACGCCGTGCGGATGTAGTCCTCGCCCAGCACTTCCAGCACACTGCTGCGGATCATGCGTGCCAGGATGGCCGCCAGCGAGGTGCCGAGCGTCAGTGCCGGCAGGACGACGGCGCCGGCGCCTTCCCGCCCGCTCACCGGGAACCAGCCGAGCCACAATGCGAACACCAGGATCAGCAGCGGTCCCATCCAGAAGTTCGGGATGGACACGCCCAGCAGCGAGAACGTCATGGCACCCTGATCCCACAGGGTATCGCGGTGGGCCGCCGCCACCAGCCCCAGCGGGACGGCCAGCAGCAGGGTGAAGCCCAACGCCACCACCGCCAGCTCCAGGGTTGCCGGGATGCGTTCGGCCAGCAGTGCCGTGATCGGCTGTTGTGAATGCAGCGATTGACCGAGGTCGAGGGTGACAACGCCCTGCAGGTAGGCCGCCAGCTGCGTCAGGATCGGCTGATCCAACCCCAGCGCCTGGCGCAGTGCCTCGCGGTCGGCGGGTTGGGCCGACTCGCCCAGCATCACATCGACCGGGTCACCCGGAATCAGGTGGATCAGCAGAAACACGAGGATGGCGACGCCCAGCACCACCCCGGCGGTGCTGGCGATGCGGCGCAGTAGAAGCAGAAAGATCGCCATGTTCCCTCGTCAGTGAGCCCCGTTACGGATGCCCGCGCAGCATTATACCTGCGCGCGCCGACGGTCGTCGTGTCGCCCTGTGCGTCAGGGATGGCGCGGTGCCGCGGCATCGAACGGTCCGGCGCCGATCCACACCCGCATGCCCGGTACGACCCGCTCGAACAGCTCGATGACATCCGCGTTGCGCATGCGCACGCAGCCGTGCGAACGCGGTACACCCATCGGTTCGCTGTCCGGACAGCCGTGTACATAGATGAAGCGGCGCATACTGTCGACCTCGCCGGAGCGATTGCGGCCGGGTTCGAGGCCGCGCAGCCAGAGGATGCGGGTGAGGATCCAGTCGCGCTCCGGAAAACGCTGGGCCAGCTCATCGCTGTAGATCTCGCCGGTCGGCCGGCGGCCGACGAACACCGTGTCCGGTGGGCAGTCGGCACCGATCATGGCGCGGACCTCGTGCCAGCCACAGGGCGTGCCGCCGCTGCTCGTCCGTTCGCCCGGGCCGTTCAGGGCCGTGGACACGGGAAAGCGCCGCAGTACCTCCCCGCCACCCAGCAGTTCCAACTGCTGCGCGGCGAGGCTGACGCGGATCAGTTGGTCATGCGTGTGTGCGGACATCGCGCGGCTCACTGTGAGTCACTGTGGGTCACTGACAGCCACCGGGGCCACCGTCAACAGCCCGTCGTAGTTGCCATCCGGTGTCAGGGCATAGCCGTCGAGCCCGGCACGCATGGCGAACACCTGATCCTCGTACCACAGGGGCACGTAGGGCAGCGTCTGCACCAAACGCTCCTGCAGCGCGCGGTAGAGGATCGCCTGCTGCTCCAGATCAGGGACCTGTTCGGCTGCCTCGATGAGGGCGTCAACGGTAGCATCCTGGAACCGGCCACGGTTGGCGCCTTCCGGTGGAACCGAGCGGCTGTGGAAGGCATAGCGAAAGATGTCCGGGGTCCTGATACCGACCCAGGAGAGGCTGTAGAGCTGGAATCGCCCCGCCTTGATATCGCCGTAAAAGGTGCCCCAGTCGTAGGTCTTGAGCACCACGTGAATACCAACCTTGGCCAGCTGGTCCTGGATGACGGTCGCAAGGCGGATACGCAGTGCATCGCTGGAGGTCTTGTAGGTCAGGCGCAACGGTCGTCCCGGCCCGTAACCGGCCGTCGCCAGCAGCGTACGCGCACGTTCCGGATCGTAGCCGCGCGGCTTCAGCTCAGGATGCCCGGCCCAGTGATCGGGGACCAGGATGGTCGCCGCCGGACGCGCGCCCCCATCCAGCACATATTTGATGATCGCCTCGCGATCGAGTGCATAGGCGATTGCCTGGCGCACCTCCAGCTTTGCGGTATCCGGATCCTCGAAGTTGAAACCGAGATAGGCGAAATTGGTCCCGACCGTGCGCCGTACCTGGATGCCGGGCTGGCGGCTGAGATAGGTGACCAGTTCCGCCGGCAGGTCGTTCTGCAGGATATCCACCTCGCCGCGCAGCAGCTTGAGAACCCGCACGGTCGCATCCGGTACCCGCAGGATCTCGACCATGCGGTCGTCGGACAGCCGCCGCAGCCGCAGCCGACCGGGTTGCGGCCGGTCGATATAGGCCATGGGACCGCTGCCCAGCGGGGTAAAGGCCGTATCCCCCGACAGCTGCGCCAGACGCTCAGGCAGGATGCCGATCACCAGGTAGCCGGGAAACAGCGGATCGGGTCGCCGCAGAAGGAAATCCACCCGCTCGCTGTCGATGATCTCGATGTGGTCGATCAACCCGAGGGCGGCGCGGTGGGGCGAGGCGTTGGCCGGGTCGAGGATGAAGTCGTAGGTGGCCTTGATATCGCGGGTCGTGAGCCAGCCGCCGTCGTGAAAGCGCCGTCCCTGCCGCCCGAGACGGAAGCGGTAATGCGTCGGCGACAACTGTTCCCAGCCCGCCAGGGCCGATTGTGGGCGGGCCCGCGTGTCGAAATCCACCAGGCGTGCGTAGAGCAGCCGATTGACCCGCACCGACGTGGCATCGGTGGCGAAACGCGGGTCCAGGTTGGCGGCGTCTCCGGCGATGGCCAGACGGATGGAATCGTGCGGTGGCTGACTGCAGCCAGCGAGCAGCAGCCAACACAGCAGGATCAGATACAGCGGATGACGGCGCATGCGTTACCAGCAGGTGCAGGGGTGGTCGGCGCGGCAGACATTTTCGATGGCCATGGCGCGGTATGGTACGGCACGCGGCACGGTTCGGATAGCGCCAGGGGCCTGTCGGATGTGGGCGATTGCAGCGAATCGGGTGAGAGCGCAGTCCCACGTCCGCCAGGCTCCTAGGGATCCGCATCGACTGCAGCATCAATCAGCGCGTGCCGCAGCCGCACGCGCAGCCGCCGGAAAGCGGCGGCATCCAGCATGTCCGGGAATACGGGGACAGCCCGGACGCGGCCGCCCGGGACGTGACACAAGGCAATGACGACCAGCTGCGGGTGCACGAAGGGTCGGCGCGCGAGTCGCAGTGTGTCGCGCTCCCCTTCCGCCGCCAGCTCCCAGCGACCATCGCTGCGCCACAGCAGTTGCGGTGGTGACTGCAGGCAGTGGCGCCACGCCAGAACGGCACTGGCAGTGCCGCCGAGCAGCACCGTGCAGCCGAGCCACGGCGGCAGCCAGGGAATGGCGAGTAGCACAGCGGTATGCACCGCGATCAGCCAGTACCGCAGGCGGCGCGAAGGCCGCAGCTCAAGGCGCAGGGCTGCTTCGAATACGCTGTACAAGGCTGGCGACCTCCGTGTCGCTGGGTATCTGCCGGCCGAGCAGCCATTCGAGCAGCACGGCATCGGGGTATTCGAGCAGCCGCAATACCGCCGCGGTGGTGGGCGCGTCCAGTTGTCCGGCCTGTACGTCGAGAAACTGCTGCAGCAGCAGATCCAGTTCACGCAGACCACGCCGGCACTGCCAGCGCAGCCGCCGGAGATCACTGGCCGCGGCTACCGGCATCACATCGACCGCGTCAGCATCAACGTCTTGATGCGGCCGATGGCACGCGCCGGGTTGAGTCCCTTGGGACAGTACTCGACACAGTTCATGATGGTATGACAGCGGAACAACTTGAACGGGCCCTCGAGTTCGTCGAGACGCAGGTCGGTGGCCCGATCGCGGCTGTCGACGAGAAAGCGCCACGACTGCAGCAGTGCGGCCGGCCCGAGAAACTTGTCCGGATTCCACCAGAACGACGGGCAGCTGGTGGAACAGCAGGCGCACAGGATGCACTCGTACAGGCCGTCCAGCCGGGCGCGCTCCTGCGGCGACTGCAGGCGCTCGACCTCGGGCTGCGGGGTGTCATTGATCAGATACGGCCGCGCGGCACGGTACTGGGCGAAGAACTGGCCGAGGTCGACGATGAGATCGCGGATCACCGGCTGCCCCGGCAGCGGCCGCAGCTCGATCGGCGTCCTGAGCCCGGCCAGCGGCGTGATACAGGCGAGTCCATTCCGACCATTGATGTTCATGGCATCCGAACCGCACACGCCCTCCCCACAGGACCGCCGGAAGCTCAGACTCTCGTCCTGTGCCTTCAGCTCGATCAACGCCTCCAGCAACATCATACCGGGACGGACCCGGGCATCGTCCAGCTCGTAGTCCCGCATGTACGGCTGACTGTCCTGGTCCGGATCGAAACGGTAGATGGAGAATTTCATGGGTGAGCTCCGGGGAGTGAGGCGTTAGGCGTTAGGCGTTAGGCGTTAGGCGGAAACCCATTATGGCCACGGAAGCACACGGAAGCACACGGAAGCACACGGAACAACACGGAAAAATATAGTATGGAAAATTCCACAATGCCATACCGTCTGCGCCGCATCCGAAGGCTACCTCCGCCGGTTGTTACGCTTCATCACAGGGCCCTAAGGGGTTTAGAGCCATAGATCTTTCCGTGTATTTCCGTGTGCTTCCGTGGCCAAGATCTTTTCGCCTCACGCCTCACGCCTCACACCTCACACCTCACGCTAATACACCCGCGGCTGTGGCGGGAAGCTGTCCACGCTCATCGGCTTGAGCCGTACCGGCTTGTAGTCGACGCGCCGGTCTTCGCGGTAGAACAGGCTGTGGCGCAGCCAGCGGGCGTCGTCGCGTTCGGGGTGATCGACGCGCGAATGTGCGCCCCGGCTTTCGCGGCGGTGCAGCGCTGCGCATACCGTTGCCAGACCGAGTTCCATGAGGTTCTCCAGCTCCAGGGCCTCGATACGCGCGGTGTTGAACACACGGCTGTGATCGGTGATCGCCACCTGCTGCAGACGCTCCTGCAGCGCGAGCACCTGCTGCAGACCTTCACTCAGCACCGCCTCGCTGCGGTAGACGCCGCAGTAGCGCTCCATGACCCCCTGCAGTTCGCGCCTTACCCCGTCGATGCTTTCATTGCCGGTGCGGCGATCCCAGCGCGCGAGTCGCGCCATGGCGCGCTCGACGCTGGTCTCGTCCAGTGGCCGGTGATAGCGATTGACGGCGAGAAACTCGCTGATGTGATTGGCGGCCGCGCGACCGAATACCAGGATATCCAGCAGTGAGTTGCCGCCCAGGCGGTTGGCGCCGTGCACCGACACGCAGGCGCATTCTCCGGCGGCGTACAGACCTACCACCGGCTCCTCCGGACCCGTATCCTCCGGCACCACCACCTGGCCGTAGCGGTTGGTGGGGATGCCGCCCATGGCGTAATGCGCCGTCGGGTACACCGGGATCGGCGCCTCGATCGGGTCGATGTGCAGAAAGGTCTTGACCATCTCGCGTATGCCGGGCAGGCGCTGTGCCACGATATCCGCACCGAGGTGATCGAGCTTGAGCAGGACATGATCCTGCTGCGGCCCACAGCCACGGCCTGCGTGCACCTCGGTGTAGATGGCACGGCTGACCACATCACGGCTGGCGAGATCCTTCGCCTGGGGGGCGTAACGCTCCATGAAGCGCTCACCGCGACCGTTGACCAGATACCCCCCCTCACCCCGTGCACCCTCGGTGATGAGCATGCCCTTGCCGGCGATGCCGGTCGGATGGAACTGGAAGAACTCCATGTCCTGCAACGGGATCCCCGCGCGCAGTGCCATGGCCATGCCGTCACCGGTATTGATCAGCGCATTGGTATTGGTGCGGAACAACTGCCCCGCCCCGCCGGTGGCCAGCAGTGTGGTCTTGGCCTCGATCACCAGCGGCTCGCCACTGGCGATATCCAGCACCAGCGCGCCGAGCACGGTGCCCTGGTCGTCGGCCAGCAGGTCGACGGCGAAGAATTCGTCGAAAAAATGCGTGCGGGCGCGGATATTCTGCTGATACAGCGTCTGCAGAATCGCGTGTCCGGTACGGTCAGCGGCGGCGCAGGTCCGGACCGCCTGCTCGCCGCCGAATTCGCGGCTCTGACCGCCGAAGGCGCGTTGATAGATGCGACCGTTGTCGAGGCGTGAGAACGGTACGCCCAGGTGCTCGAGTTCGTAGACGATCCGCGGTGCGGCGCGGCACATATACTCGATGGCATCCTGGTCGCCCAGCCAGTCGCTGCCCTTGACGCTGTCGTACATGTGCCAATGCCAGTTGTCGGGCAGCCCGTTGCCCAGCGCGCCGGTCAGCCCGCCCTGGGCCGCGACCGTGTGCGAGCGTGTCGGAAACACCTTGGATACCACCGCGACATGCGCCTCGGCCTGCGCCAGCTGCAGCGCCGCACGCAGCCCACCGCCGCCCGCGCCGATGATCAGGGTGTCGAATTTGCGCCGCTGCAGAGTCATTGAAAGCTCCCCTGTGGGGAGCAGATGCAAGATACAAGGTGCAAGATACAAATACCTTTCCGCTCCAACATGGGCGGGGAAATGGTTTTGACTTGCATCCTGTCTCTTGCCTCTTGCCGCTTCATTATTTGCATCTGCATTATTTCAGTTCATCACCAGAAACAGCAGTCGCAGCATCTACAACCCGTTCGGGGGGCAGATACAAGATACGGGGTCAGATACAAGATACGGGGCCAGATACAAGATACAAGGTGCAAGATACAAACATCCTTCCGCTCCAACACGAGCGGGGAACCGGTTTTGACTTGCATCCTGTCTCTTGCCTCTTGCCTCTTCATTATTTGCATCTTCATTGTTTCAGTTCATCACCAGGAACAGCAACCGCAGCATCCACAACCCACAACCCGTGAGCGTCAGGGCCACCAGCGCGAACAGTGTTATCCGCAGACCGGTAGCGTGTACGTAGTCCATAACGACATCCCGCATGCCGACCCAGGCGTGGATGAGGATGGACAGCAGGAACAGGCCGCTGGCGAGGTTGACCAGTGGATCGGCGAGCCAGCGCTGCCAGTCCGAAAATTCGTGTGCCGGCGCCGCCAGCCAGTGGATCAGGACATAGGGCAGGAACACCGCCATGTAGACGGCCGAGAAGCGCTGCAGCAGCCAGGCACGCAAGCCGTGCGCCTGGCGGCTCACCACAACCTCCACAGTATGATCAGTGTCAACACGGGTGCGGCGAGATTCACGACCAGCGCCGAGCGGCGCGCGGCCATACGACTGGTGCCCCAGCCCAGGTCGAAGGCCAGGAAGCGCAGGCCGGCCAGAAAGTGGTGCAGCAGCGACCAGGCGACCCCGACCTGCAGCACCCGCAGCCAGGGTGACTGCAGCAGCTGCACGGCGTGTGCGAAGCCATCCGATCCCTGCAGCGACAGGTCCAGTAGGAAGGCCACGAGCGGCAGACACAGGAACAACAGCAGGCCGGCGACACGGTGCGCGAACGAGGCCACGGCACCGACGGGCATGCGGATGACAAGAAGGTTCAGAAATTTTGGTCGGGGTGCGGTAGAAGGCATATTGGATTTGCGGTTGTTTCACCCTGTGTCAAAAACCGCAGGCCCCGGAATGTCACGAGAAAACACCCACGGGAACCAAGGCCGCAGTCAGACAGCGTAGTCACCTGCAAGCCGGAGAACAACCGCTTACAGGGCGGCCAAGCGTTGCCGTGCCTGCCATATGTTACCGTGGCTGAAATAATTTTTTCAGGTTTATAGCACTGCCGTACGCACCATACCACCCCGTCGCCGGCGGGGTCGGATAGCGGCTGACACCGTCGTCCAGATTGACTACCATGGCCAGGCTTGGACACGGGGGTGCGAGACATATGAATGCGCAGTGGAAGACTTTCCTGGAAGGCACCGGTGCGGAGTTCAACGGCAGCGGGTGCGTCGTGAGCTTCGGCAATCCGCAGCATGAGTTGAGCGCCGCGCTCAACGGCAATGTCTTCGCCGACCTCTCCCACCAGGGGCTGCTGGCGGTCGGTGGCAACGATGCGCTGGAGTTCCTGCAGGGCCAGTTCACCAACGACCTGCGCCATCTCGGCCAGGATACCAGTCAGCTGAATGGCTACTGCAGCGCCAAGGGTCGCCTGCTCGCCAGCTTCCGCGTCATCCCCGAGGCCGACGGTGTATTGCTGCGCATGCCGCGCGCCATGATCGAACCGATATCCAAGCGGCTGCGTATGTTCGTGCTGCGCGCAGCCGTGACTCTGGAGGATATCGGCGATTGCCGGATCCGCCTGGGCGTCTCGGGCCCGAGTGTGGAAAGCGAGTTCGGTACGCTGCTGCCGGCGCTGCCGCAGGCGGTCGACGGCATCACCCGCAGCGGCGGCTATACTGCGATCCGCCTCCCTGGTGTGCATCCCCGCTTCGAGATCCACGGCGATCTGGAGGCGATGCGCCGACTGTGGGACACGCTCAATGTGCGCTGTGCGCCCGTGGGCGAGGCGGCCTGGGGCCTGCTGGATATCATGGCCGGTATCCCGACCATCCATCCGCAGACCAGTGACGCCTTTGTGCCGCAGATGGTCAATCTGCAGCTGCTCGGCGGCGTCAGCTTCAAGAAGGGCTGCTATCCCGGCCAGGAGGTGGTCGCGCGCATGCAGTACCTGGGCACGCTCAAGCGACGTATGTACCTGGCACGGGTGTCAGGCGAGGCCCAGCCGCGCCCGGGCGACGACCTGTTCAGTCCGGAAGGCGGCGAGCAGAGCGCGGGCAAGGTGGTCGACGCCCAGCCGCACCCCGATGGCGGTTTCATGCTGCTGGCGGTGATCCAGATCGCCAGCCGCGAGGCGGGCGACATCCGCTACGGCGCCACCGACGGGCCACCGCTGGAATTTGTCGATCTGCCCTATCCCCTGGCGCCGGTGGCGTAGCACCCGCGCCGGATCTGCAGCAGAAATTCATTGGCCACGGAACCACACGGAATATAAAACCCATTATGGCCTGACACCGGTAGGAGCGGCATTCCTGGCGCGATGCTGGCGGGTCGTGGCGGGTCGCCCGCCCAACCCGATCGCGCCAGGAATGGCGTTCCTACAGCAAAAGATCTGCTGTGTCGCTCGCCCAATCCAATCGCTGCGTGATACCAGATCTACCGCGGGTGCCCGCCGCGCCGACGCCGCGCTCAGGCAGGTCGTGGCAGCCACGAGGTATCCGCCAGAAACTGCGTGAAAGCCTCTGCCGGTAGCGGTGGACCGAGATGATGCCCCTGTACATACCGGCAGCCCATCGACTGCAGCAGCTCCAGCGTGCGCGCATCCTCGACGCCCTCCGCGATCACACCCAAGCCGAGATTTCGCGCCAGATCCACGGTCGAGCTGACGATCACCGCAGCGTCGCGGTTGGTCTTCATGTCCTTGACGAAGGACCGATCGATCTTCAGCTCGCTGACCGGGAGCCGGCGCAGTCGGCTCAGCGACGAATGGCCGGTGCCGAAGTCGTCGATGGAAAACAATACGCCGTGGCTACGCAGCAGCGCGAGTACCTGCCGCACCTTGGCGTGCTCGCGCAGGAACACGCTCTCGGTGATCTCCAGTACCAGGCGCAGTTGCGGCAGGACGGACTGTCCCAGCCGCTCCAGCAACTGCTGGGGAAAGTGCGGGTCCAGCAGGCTCTGCATGGACAGGTTCACGGCCACCGAGAGATCGAGCCCCGCGGACCGCCAGGCGACGCACTGCTGCGCGGCGTGCTCGATGGCCCAGAGCGTGAACGGCCGGATCAGGCCGGTCTGTTCCATGACGTCGATGAACGCCTCCGGCGCGACGGCACCGCGCTGCGGGTGCGTCCAGCGTGCCAGCGCCTCCACCCCGTAGATCTGCCCACGTTCCAGATCGACCTTGGGTTGGTAGTACAGCTCGAATTCCTGGCCGGCCAGGGCCTGGCGCAGATCTCCGGACAGGCTCAGCCGCCCGGTCGGTGGCAACGTCGTGGCCGCCTCGAACAGTGCATAGCCGAAATGCATCTGCTTCGCCGAGTACATGGCGATATCCGCCCCCTTGAGCAGCGCCGCCACGTCCCGCCCGTGCTCCGGGAAGAGTGCCACACCGATGCTGGCAGACACCGAGAACCGTGTACCTTCGATCTCGAAGTCGGCCTCCAGCGCCGTCAGCAGAGTACGGGCGACCTGGGTCGCGTTGGCGGCATCAATGTGAGGCAGCACCAGCGCGAACTCGTCGCCACCCATACGCCCGACCGTATCCGTATGCCGCAGGTCGGCGGTTAAGCGGGTGGCGACCTGCTGCAGCAGCTGGTCGCCGGCCGCGTGACCCAGCGTGTCGTTGACCTCCTTGAAGCTGTCCAGATCGATGACCATCACAGCGATGCTGTGGTGATCGCGCTCGGCCGCGAACAGTGCCTGCTGCAGCCGGTCTTGTACCAGCGAGCGGTTCGGCAGCCCCGTCAGCTGGTCATGCAGGGTGAGGTATTCCAGCTCGGAGTTGATGTGGGTGAGGGTACGATTCAGCTGGCTCAGCTCGTGCTGATAAGCCTCCGCCTTGGCCTTGGCCTTGGCGAGTTCCGCATAGGCGATGGCATTCTCCACCGCGATACTGACCTGCGAGGCGAACAGTGACAGCAGATTCAGGTCACGGCGTGTGAAGTCACCCCCACCGACCTTGTCGATGCCGGCGAGTCCCCCGAGGAACTGCGCCTTGCCTCGCAACGGTACCAGGATCAGGGTCCCCGCCTCGCGTTCCCAGCGGTTGCGCTCGGTCGCGTCGAGTTCGTCCAGCATCCCGCGCCACCAGGGCCGGTTGTGGCGCCACACCCAGCCGCACACCCCGAACTCCAGCGGCAGGGACTGTCCCACGATCTCGTCGGCATGGCGGCCCGCACCGGCCCGGTAGGTGTAGTTTTGAGCGCCCTCGTCCAGCACCGGGATGAGCAGCGTCTCGGCCTGAATGAGCCTGCGCGCCCGGTCGGCGATCAGCTGCAACACGCGATCGAGGTCGAGCTGGTTGCCGACCGCCTGGGCAGTCTCCTTGAGCAGTTCGATCTCATACTCGCGATGACTCAGTTCCAGCTCGAGTTCCCGCAGGTAAGCGGCCGAAGAGACCTTGTCGTCGGGGTGGTTCACAGGCGGCAGCATCCATTGGACAGATGGAGAACAACGCCCGCGTCCCTGCAGCGGCGGTTTGGTGCGTTATCGGAGGCACCCCCGGTTTATATCAAAACCCCATATCAAAACTTCTCACTACTGTCCCATAAACCCCAAAAACTCATTTCAGCCACGGAAGCACACGGAAAAACACGGGCAAGATCATATGGCTCTACACAACAGCTCACGTCACCCGCCAGGTGTTGCGGCAGGGCTTCGTGATGCGATTTCATTGCGGTGTTTTTCCGTGTGCTTCCGTGGCTGAAATGCGTTTTATTTTTAGGGTAAAGGCAATTGGGACGGCAGTGAAAACTCCTGAATCTTACCTAAATGCATTCCTGAATACATTTACCCGCTCGTTACACCGTGTCATATTCCCGACTGAATATAGATACTACCACCGATATACTAAATAAATACATGATAATAAAGATTAATATATCATGCCAGTGGCCGCAGATGCGGGAACAGTAACACGTCGCGGATCGACGGCGCGTCGGTGAACAGCATGACCAGGCGGTCGATGCCGATGCCCTCGCCCGCGGTCGGCGGCATACCGTGCTCCAGGGCGCAGATGTAATCGGCGTCGAAGTGCATGGCCTCTTCGTCGCCGGCCTCCTTGTCCTCCACCTGGCGGCGGAAGCGCTCGGCCTGGTCCTCGGCGTCGTTCAGTTCGGAGAAGCCGTTGGCGATCTCACGGCCGCCGACGAAGAACTCGAACCGATCGGTGACGAACGGGTCGTGGTCGTTGCGGCGGGCCAGCGGTGAGACCTCGGTCGGATAGGCGGTGATGAAGGTCGGCTGCGCCAGGCGGTGCTCGACCGTCTTCTCGAAGATCTCGACCTGCAGCTTGCCCAGACCATAGCCTGGCTTGAGCACGACGCCTGCGTGTACGGCGATGCGTCGTGCGGCCTCGAGGTCGTCGAGCTCGGCGGCGACGATGTCCGGATTGAAATGCAGGATGGATTCCTTGATCGTCATACGCGCGAACGGCCGGCCGAGATCGTAGTCCTCGCCCTGATAGGCGATGGTCGTGGTGCCCAACAGCGCCTGTGCCATGCTGCGCAGCAGGGTTTCGGTGAGGTCCATCAGGTCATGGTAGTCCGCATAGGCCTGATAGAACTCCAGCATGGTGAACTCGGGGTTGTGGCGCGTCGACAGACCTTCGTTGCGGAAGCTGCGGTTGATTTCGTAGACCTTCTCGAAGCCCCCGACCACCAGGCGCTTGAGATACAGCTCCGGCGCGATGCGCAGAAAGAGTTGCATGTCCAAGGCATTGTGATGGGTGATGAATGGCCGCGCCGTGGCGCCGCCGGGGATCGGCTGCATCATCGGCGTCTCGACCTCCAGAAAGCCACGTTCGTCGAGGAACGTACGGATGTACTGGATGATCCGGGTGCGCAGCCGGAAGATGCTGCGCGAGGCCTCGTTCATGATGAGATCGAGATAACGCTGCCGATAGCGCGTCTCCTGATCCGCCAGGCCATGGAATTTCTCCGGCAGCGGCCGCAGTGATTTGGTCAGCAGGCGGATCTGCTCCACCTTGACGCTGAGTTCGCCGGTGCGGGTCTTGAACAACACACCCTCGGCGCCAACGATATCGCCGATATCCCAGCCCTTGAACTGCTGATAAACACCATCCGGCAGGCTGTCGCGGCCCAGGAACAGCTGGATACGCCCGGACATATCCTGGATGTGCGTGAAGCTGACCTTGCCCATGATGCGCTTGGCCATCATGCGCCCGGCCACGCGTACGCGGCGCGCCCCGGCGTCCAAGGACTCGGTGGACTGGTCGCCATACTCGGCATGCAGCTCGCCGGCCAGGGCGTCACGGCGGAAATCGTTCGGAAAGGCGATGCCCGCGGCACGCAGCAGCCGGAGCTTCTCGCGGCGCTCAGCGATCAGCCGATGCTCGTCCTGTTGCTTGTCTTCACTGTCGTTCATGGTTTTCTCTGGTGAGGAGTGAGGAGTAAAACCTTTATTGGCCACGGAAGCACACGGAACAACACGGAAAAATTATTCCAAAATCATAGCGTGGACGACCGTAGCCCCTGGAGCCGGCTTGGGCAGTGGTGCAAACGTTGCAAGCGTGCGAGCCCCTAGCCTTATAGATATTTCCGTGTATTTCCGTGTGCTTCCGTGGCCAATATCTTTTCGCCTCACTCCTCACGCCTCACTCTCAAAGTCCACTCTTCAGACTGGCCTCGATGAAGTCGTCCAGGTCGCCGTCGAGCACGGCCTGGGTGTTGCCGACCTCCACGCCGGTGCGCAGATCCTTGATCCGCGACTGATCGAGCACGTAGGAGCGGATCTGCCTGCCCCAGCCGATGTCGGATTTGTTTTCCTCCACGATCTGCTGATCGGCGCGGCGCTTCTGCATCTCCATTTCGTAGAGTTTCGCCGCCAGTTGCTTCATGGCGGTGGAGCGGTTCTTGTGTTGCGACCGGTCGCTCTGGCAGGCCACCACGATGCCGCTGGGGACGTGCGTGATGCGGATTGCCGACTCGGTACGGTTGACGTGCTGACCACCGGCGCCACTGGCGCGGTAGGTGTCGACCTTGAGATCCGCCGGATTGATCTCCACTTCGAAACTGTCATCGACTTCCGGTGAGACGAACACGGAGGTGAACGAAGTGTGGCGGCGGTGGCCGGAATCGAACGGCGACTTGCGCACCAGCCGGTGTACGCCGGTCTCGGTGCGCAGCCAACCGAAGGCGTAGGCACCATCGATTTTCACGGTGGCGCTCTTGATGCCGGCGACCTCACCCGCAGAGGCCTCGATGATCTCGGTCTTGAAGCCGTGGCGTTCGGCCCAGCGCAGGTACATGCGCAGCAGCATCTCCGCCCAGTCCTGCGCCTCGGTGCCGCCGGAACCGGCCTGGATGTCGACGAAGGCGTTATTGGGATCCATCTCACCGGAGAACATGCGGCGGAATTCGAGTGCGGCAATCTGCTTCTCCAGGGCGGCGAGATCGACACGCACGGATTCCAGCGTCGACTCGTCGTCCTCCGCGCCGGCCATCTCCACCAGCTCCGCGGCATCCTCGAGGTTATCGTTCATGTCGCCCAGGGTCAGGACGATCTCTTCCAGGCGCGCACGCTCGCGCCCGAGTCCCTGGGCGCGCTCGGGATCATCCCAGACGTTGGGCTGTTCCAGCTCGCGCTTTACCTCTTCCAGGTGTTCGCGCTTGCCTTCGTAGTCAAAGATACCCCCTCAGGCTCTCGGCGCGGCCTTTGAGGTCTTCGATGGTGTGGAGGACGGGATTGATTTCCAACATATGCTCAGTACTGCCCGGTGTGATAAAGCCGCAGATTGTACCTCAAGAACGCATGGGCTGGCGCAGTTGTAGTTGCAGGGATGCCCCGGTGGTGCTGGGCCCTGAGCCCCATGCCGGAGGCGAATCTGTCAGGGGGTAAACCCACGGCATCCGGCTGCCGACCGGGCCACGCCGTGAAGCCGACTTGCGACAGCCGGAGGCGGAAGGGTGTGGCCCGGTCGGCAGGCCTGCACCAAGGCCGGTTCCGTCACCCCGCACACCGACCCATCCCCGCATTGTGGAGCTTGACGTGGAGACAGTATCTACAGTCTAAAACCTAAGAGGCAATCCACTACCCTGCGCCACGGCGCCAGTTCGTGATCGGGGCGATCAGGACGCGACCTTGCTGTCCGGTACGCCGCGCCGCGTGCGTACGGCCTCCGCCAGCATTTCCAGCACGGTGACGCTGTCATCCCAGCCGAGGCAAGCGTCGGTGATACTCTGGCCGTAGGTCAGTGCCTGCTGCGGTATGACGTCCTGGCGACCGGCCTGCAAGTGACTCTCGATCATCGCCCCGATCAGGGCACGGTTGCCGGCAGCGATCTGCGCGGCCACGTCGCGGCCGACCTCGATCTGGCGCTGATGATCCTTGAGGCTGTTGGCATGGCTGAAGTCGACCATCAGGCGCAGCTGCAGACCGGCGGTCTGCAGGTCCGCGATCGCCCGGGCCACGCTGGCGGTGTCGTAATTCGGCTGCTTGCCGCCACGCAGGATGATATGACAATCCTCGTTACCGGCGGTCGAGAAGATCGCCGACCGGCCGTCCTTGGTCAGCGACAGGAAGTGGTGCGGGTGGGAGGCGGAGCGGATCGCGTCGATGGCGACCTTGAATGTACCGTCGGTGCTGTTCTTGAAGCCCACCGGACAGGACAGCCCGGAGGCGAGTTCACGGTGCACCTGGCTCTCGGTGGTGCGCGCGCCGATAGCACCCCAGCTCACCAGGTCGGCGACATACTGCGGGCTGACCAGGTCAAGGAACTCGGTCGCTGCCGGCACACCCAGTTCGTTCAGGTCGAGCAGCAGCTTGCGGGCGATGCGCAGACCTTCATTGATACGGAAACTGCCATCCAGCTTCGGGTCGTTGATCAACCCCTTCCAGCCGACGGTGGTGCGCGGCTTCTCGAAATAGACGCGCATGACGATCAACAGGTCCTCGCCCAGGCGCTCGCGCAGCGCCCGCAGGCGGCGTGCATACTCCAGTGCCGCTGCCGGGTCATGGATGGAACAGGGGCCGATGATCACCAGCAGGCGATCGTCGTGGCCGGTCAGGACGTCGTGGATGGCGTGGCGCGTCGCCACCGTGGTGCGAGCGGCGGCCTCGGTGACCGGCAATGCCTGGTGCAGCTCTGCCGGCGAGGTGACCTCCTTGATGCTGAGGATGCGGAGGTCGTCGGTAGCGTATTGATTCGTCATGGAGTGCAGGTTCTTACCGGGGTGTCGCCCCGCTTCTGGGGCCAGGCGCTGAAGCACGCGGAAAGACGGATTATCCCAAAAATGGGCGGCAGTGTCAGTGCCTCGTCCAAACCGCCGCCCCGCTCGAGGCAGGCCGCGGCCCGCCCCGGTCAGACCGGGGACTCAAGCGCGTACCGTAGCGGGATTACTCGTAGTCGAAGCTGGGCGGCGGTGGGTGGCCGTCGTAGATGCGGTCCCAGCGGTGTTGCCGGTAGGCCTCGCGGGTGAACAGGTAGGGGTCCAGGGCCGCCGTGTCACGGAGCCTGGTGGCGCTCAGCAGGCGCGCACGGGTATCGACCACGCTCAACGCGGCCAGGGAGTTGCGCTCACGCACCTCATCGTGCTGCGCCAGCGGATCGATCTGATAATCGACCACCATACCGACACCGTCGCGCACGGTGCTCGGTCCGAGGATGGGCAGCACCAGATACCAGCCTTCACCCACCCCCCAGCGCCCGAGGGTCTGGCCAAAATCCTCATGGTGCTTCTCCAGCCCCATCTGCGTCGCCGGATCGAACAGCCCGAACACACCGAGAGTCGTGTTTACCAGCAACCGTCCCGTATCCGCCACCCCCTGCCGCGGCTTGCCCTGCAGCAGGTTGTTCACGATCACGATGGGCTCGCGGAGGTTACTGAAGAAGTTGGTCACACTGCTGCGCGCCAGCGGCGGCACCGCCTTTTCGTAGACCTGGGCCGTCGGCTTCAACAGCGCGCGATCGAACTTGTCGTTGAAGGTATCGACGGCCCGGTTGACGGGTTCGAGCGGATCGCTGATGTCTTCGTACGGCGGTCGGTTGGCGCAGCCGGACAGTGTAGCCAACAGACCCAAGGCGATCATCCGAGAAGCAACATTCATGTCCACAGACTTTCCTGATCCGTTTATACAATCCGGGCGATGTTGCATGCCGGCGGTGCTGTCGCGACGTCTGGAAACCGGAGCAGCGGCAAGCTTCGGTGAAACTTGACGATTGCCGAAGCCCTTCGGACCAATACCGCGGCAGCATGGGTGACAAGCGCACATTATAGAAGTCGACACGCCAAATGATCTACTCGGTCATCTCTTTCCCGTGAAGGCGGGTGTCCGATCACCACTTCCGGATCAGGTTATTGGCCAGGACGCCGACTCCTGAATGATCGCGGGGTGCAACCTTCTTGTACGTGATGCCATCCGTTATGTCCGGTTATAGCCCCACCTGCAGACCGATCTCCAGGACCCGTTCCTCGGGCAGGCGGTAATATGCCGTGGCCCGTGCAGCATTGCGCGCGAGCCAGACAAAGATCAGTTCCTGCCAGTACGGCAGCCCGGGTAGATCGCGCCGGGCGAGCAGGGTCTCGCGTCCCAGGATGTAGAGTACGGCGTCGGTATCGATGGGAATACCGATGTGCTCACCGAGTTTCAACGCTACCGGGATGTTCGGTGGCTGCGAGAAACCGTACTGGACGCGCATCCGCACCACGCCCTGCCCCAGGTTTTCGAAATCCAGACGGTCGGTGGCGGCTACATGGGGACGGTCGGCGGTGGCCACGGTAAGAAAAATGACCTGCTCATGCAACACATGTGTGCAGGCCAGGTGGTGCACCAGCGCGGCCGGCACATACTGACCGTACTGTCCGGTCAGCACCACGGCGGTACCCGGCACGCGATAGGGGGGATTGATCTCGATCTGCTGGAGGAATGCGTCCTGCGAGACGGCCCGTTGCGACAGCCGGGCCGCCAGCAGGGCCCGGCCTGCCCGCCAACTCCACATCAGCAGAAACATCACCCCCGCGACCAGCAAGGCATACCAGCCACCGTCGGGTATCTTGCTCAGATTGGCGCCGAGGAAGGCACTGTCGATAACGATGAACAGCGCCCCGGCCCCCACCGCCAGCAACGGGTGCCAGCCGAAACGCCATGCCACACTCACCGCCAGCAGTGTAGTCACGACCATATCCAGCGACACGGCCACGCCATAGGCCGAGGCCAGCGCCGCGGAGCTGCCGAAACCCAGCACCAACGCCACGCAGGCCACCATCAATAGCCAGTTCACCAAGGGTAGATAGACCTGACCGGATTCTTCCGCCTGGGTGTAAATCACCCGCATACGGGGCAGTTGGCCGAGCTGGACGGCCTGCCGGGTGAGCGAAAAGGTCCCGCTGATGACCGCCTGCGAGGCGATGACAGTCGCCATGGTGGCCAGCGCCACCAGCGGCATGGCCGCCCAGCCCGGTGCCAGATGGAAGAACGGCGAGCTGATTGCAGCCGGTTGAGCGATCAGCAGCGCGGCCTGGCCCAGATAGTTCAACAGCAGCGCCGGAAACACGATCATGAACCAGGCGCGCCGGATCGGTGACACGCCGAAATGTCCCAGACTGGCATACAGTGCCTCGCCGCCCGTAACGACCAGGAAGACCGCGCCCAAGGTAAAATACCCGGTCAGACCGTTGCTCGCGAAGAACGTCACTGCATAGTAGGGGTTGAACGCGGCAAGGACGGCCGGCTCCATGAGGATGCCGCGCACCCCCAGCAACCCCAGCACCACGAACCACACCAGCATCACCGGGCCGAACAGCCGCCCGATCCGGTCGCTGCCGCTGCGCTGCACACTGAACAATGCAACCAGTATGACAATGGTGAGCGGTATCACGAAGACATCCAGCCCCGGCGCGATCACCTGCAGGCCTTCGACGGCGCTCAGCACCGAAATGGCCGGGGTTATGGTCCCGTCCCCATAGAGCAGGCAGGCCCCGAACAGTCCCATGAGCATCAACAGATGCCGCGCCGCGCCTGGCCTGGCGTGCCAGGGGTTGAGCAGCGCCACCAGGGCAATGATGCCACCTTCCCCCTGATTGTCCGCGCGTAGCACGAACACCAGGTATTTGACCGATATCACCAGTATCAGCGCCCACAATATCAGCGACAGGATGCCCAGTACGTCCGGCCGGTCCAGCGGCGGTGCGCCGACGCCATTGAAGCTCTCGCGCAAGGCATAGAGTGGACTGGTTCCGATATCACCGAACACCACACCGAGGGTGGGCAGCAGTACCATCCCATCCGCTGGTGGCGATCCGGTGGTGGTTGCGGCCAGATCAGACATTATCCTTCGGCCTCCCCTGTCAGCGTTATCCCTGTGTACCTACCCGGATTCAACCTGATACAGGTGGGCCGCTGTCGGCTGCATCCGGTTTTGTGCGAAACAGCAGCAACAGCGGTGCCAGCATCACGAAACTCAAAGCCACGATCCAGAAGGCATCTATGAAACCGATCATGCTGGCCTGACGTTCAAGTTCTTGGGCGAGCAGTTGGGGGGTCAAGGGATCAGTCAGATCAAGCTGCCTGGTGGTCAGCCACTGCTGCAAGGCGGGATTATACGGGTTGATGTCGCCACCGAGGCGATTCCAGTTGACCTGCGACATGCGCGTAAATACCGTCACGGCGATGGATATCCCCATGGAGCCGCCGACCGTACGCGCCAGGTTGAAAATGGCCGACGCCTGATCGGTGGCCGCAGGCGGCAGGCTCGCGTACACCAGCGTCGACAGCGGTACGAAAATCATCCCCATACCCAGCCCCTGCACCACGCTCGGCCAGACGAACCAGCCGACGGACAGGCCGAGATTGTAGTAGGTCATCAACCCGGTGCCGCTGGCAGCCAGCACCAGCCCGGCCAGTATCAGTCGCGGCGCGCCCAGCCGGTTGATCAGGCGCGACACCAGGAACATGCCGAGCGCCGATGCCAGGCCGCGCGGCGCCATCACCAGACCGGTGGTCTGCGCCGGGTAATCGAACAGACCTTCGAGCATGAGGGGCTGCAGTGCGATCGTACCGAACAGTCCCATACCGAACACCGCCATCATCAGTGAGGCCAGCGCCAGGTTGCGATCTTTCAGCAGACTGAGTTGCAGCACGCTGTCACTGCGCGACCAGCTGCGCAGCACAAAGGCCACCAGCCCGGCCACGCTCACACCGACCAGCATCACGATCAGGCCCGAGTGCAGCCAGTTCTCCTGATTGCCGCGATCGAGCAGTGTCTGCAAAGCGCCGATCCCCAGTGCCAGCAGCAGCATCCCGATCCAGTCGACCCGTACGCTGCGCGCAGCCTCCGGCCTGACCAGGCGGGCGATCAGCAGCAGGTTGACGATACCGACCGGCACATTGATATAAAACACCCAGCGCCAGTCGAGTTGCTCCGTGATATAGCCACCCAACGTCGGCCCCAGGATCGGCCCGAGCATGATGCCGACACCCCACAATGCCATGGCCTTGCCGCGCTCTTCACCCGGGAAACTGTCGACCATGATGGACTGGGACAGGGGGATCACCGCGGCACCGAACCCGCCTTGCAGCAAACGAAACACCACCATCTCGGGGAGCGAGTCCGCCTGGCCGCACAAGGCGGAGGTCAGGACGAAACCGGCAATACTGATCAGCATCAGCCGGCGGCGTCCCAGCCAGGTCGCAAGGAAGCCGCTCAGCGGGATGACGATGGCCTCCATGACGATATAGCCCGTCAGTACCCAGGTGATCTGGTCGGCGGTCGCGCCGAGTGACCCCATCATGTGCGGCAGGGCCACGTTGACGATGGTCATATCCAGGATGACCATCACCGTGGACAGCATCACCGCAATACTCAGCAGCCAGCGGGGCGCACCGGCACCCGCGGACGACGGTGGCGCGGCGATGCTCATCGGGCTTCTGCCATGCCGGGCGGCATATCAACGTCCGGCCGGCGGCGGCTGTGGCGCAGACAACCCGGGATTCTGCACGGTTCGGGTGGTATCGATCGTCACGGCACAGCTGGCACCGATGCGCAGCGGTGAGTCACTGCCGCCACCAATGATCCGCACGCGGACCGGAAACCGCTGGGTCACCTTGACCCAGTTGCCGGTGGCGTTCTCGGGTGGCAGCAGGGAAAACGCCACACCGCTTGCCGGACTCAGTGACTCGACGACACCCTGAAACGCTGCGTCCGGATACATATCCATACGGATCGTCGCAGGCTGCCCCGGCCTTATGCGCTCGAGATCGGTTTCCTTGTAATTGGCCTCGACCCAGAAAACCCGATCCTCCACCAGGGGAAACAGCTGTTGGCCCACTTGTACAATATCGCCGGGCCGGATCGGGATCTCCCCCAGGGTGCCCGACGCCGGTGCGGTGATGACGGTATACGACAGATTCAGGCGCGCCTGGTCGAGCGCCGCCTGGGCGACTCCGATACGCGCACCAGCCTCGCCCTGTTGGTGCAGGGACTGCTGATAACCGGCCTGGGCGGCGTGCAACTCGGCCTCGGTCGCACGCAGTCTGTCGTGATCGGAATCCACCTGCGCCTGCGACACAGCCTGCGTTGCCAGCAGGCGGGTAGCGCGCGTATAGGCGTGCCGCGCATCGTCCAAGCGTGCCTGCTGCTGGCTGATCGTCGCGCTGGCGGCCGCCAGCGCCGCCGTGGCGGCCAGCTGCTGCTGCCGGGCGAGCGCCAGTTCCGCCTGCGCCTGCTGCACGGCGATGCGGTAAGGCTGTGCATCGATCTCCAGCAGCAACGCACCCTGGGTCACGTGCTGGTGATCCCGGACCGGCAACTTGATGACCCGCCCTTCGATCTGCGGCCCGATGCGCACCACGTGCGCGGTTACATAGGCATCGGATGTGCTCGGATAGGCCTGTTCATACCGCCAGAACGCGTACCCACCGGCCACCGCCACCACCAGCAGGATCGACAGCATCACCCAGCGGAATCTGATCATTTCCACAGTAGTTCAACTTGGCTCATTCTTGTCGGGAAACCGGCCGTGCCGGGGTAACCGGACCGGATTACCGCAGCGATAAAATCCCATAGCTCCCTTTGTGACGCTCGCCCGGCTAGCCGGCATCGCCACACAGCCGGCCACGCACAGCGTCTCAGGCCTGCTGACGGGCGAGGGATTGACGGTGGGAACAGGCGGTATCAACGAGGGATCAGTCACCTCCAAGACGCACAGACCACTGGATACAGGCGTGCGCGCCAGCGTACCAGCCCCCGCGTCGCGGCCGACCATGATGGTGCCGGCCTCTACCTCAGCCGCCGTGACTGAAGTCGGGATAGATCAACATACCGCCGTCGACCGCCAGCGTGGTACCGGTGATATAGCTGGCAAGATCACTCGCCAGAAATGCCGCAACGCGGCCGATTTCATCCGGTTCCCCTGGTCGGGCCATGGCGATTTTCTGATCGAGGTCACGCAGACCATCCGGGTTGTTCCACACATCGGCGTTGATCGGCGTACGAATGGCACCGGGTGCGATCGCCAGTACGCGCACACCCTGGGTGGCCACTTCCTGTGCCACGGTCTTGGTGAACATCGACAGTGCCGCTTTGGCACTGGTGTAGGCACTGTAGCCGGCCCAGGGGATGAATTCGTGCACCGAGGTAATGTTCAGGATCACGCCACGCTGTTGTGGCAACATGCGCTTGAGTGCGTGTCGGGTACAGTCATACGGGCCCCGCAAATCGACGTCGATCACCTTCTGCCAGTGTGCGAGGTCGCTGTCGACGCACAGCGCCCGTATACCATCCAGGCCGGCGTTGTTGACCAGGATATCCAGCCCGCCGAAGGCCGCGTCGACGTCGGTAAATAGTTTCTCCACCTGTACCGGCTGACTGACATCACCATAGACCGCCACCGCCTCACCGCCCGCCTGCTGAATCTGTTCGATTACGGTTGCGGTACTGACCGGATCATTCAGGGCGTGCACGGCCACGCGTGCACCGGCGGCGGCAAGATTGAGTGCGATGGCACGACCCAATCCGGAATTTGCACCCGTGACGAGTGCGCGTCGGGTTGCTAAATCGATGTTAAGCATGGTAGGTCCTTTACTACGATGACCGTTTGAAACTCCTTGCCTGCCAAGCGGCACGGCCTGGCCAGCAAAATGTGAAATTAAATGCCTGACACAGAGATTGCCCGGTACCTTCCGCTCATCGGGATGGTGGCTACTCACCCGGACCGCGAATGCCCATGCACAGTGAGAGTTATAGACCATAAACATCACTACGCTGATCGCCCCGAGCTCAGGCGTGATGATCTTCCGCGGCGTGACCGAACCGTTTTTCTGGATAGTCCCCGCCTACACGGGCGTGGCCACCCGTGCCTTTCGCGAAGCACCGCTTCGCGCGACCCGAACGCCCTGAGGCTATGCCGAAGGGCCGGGAATCCGAACGCGCCGGGCAACGAAAAAAGCCGTTCGTGAGAACGGCTTTTGGAGTTGGTCGGGGCGCGAGGGTGAGGGGCGTGCCTTTCGCGAAGCACCGCTTCGCGCGACCCGAACGCCCTGAGGCTATGCCGAAGGGCCGGGAATCCGAACGCACTGGGCAACGAAAAAAGCCGTTCGTGAGAACGGCTTTTGGAGTTGGTCGGGGCGAGAGGATTTGAACCTCCGACCACCTGCACCCCATGCAGGTACGCTACCAGGCTGCGCTACGCCCCGAAAAATACAGTGATCAAGCTTTGACCGCCCTTTGCGGGCGGGGCGCCATCATAACCGAATCCCGACGCAGTGGAAACGACCGGTGGGTCAGCGACGCAGCAACTGCAGGAGGTCCTCGAGTTCCAGACGCATCTGGCGGATGATCTGCTGACTTTGCGTGAGGTCGTCCTTGGCCTCTTCACCCGACAGGCGCTGGCGCGCGCCGCCGATGGTGAAGCCCTGCTCGTACAGCAGACTGCGGATCTGACGGATCATGATCACGTCGTGCCGCTGGTAGTAGCGACGGTTACCGCGACGCTTCACCGGCTTCAACTGTGGGAATTCCTGTTCCCAGTAGCGCAGGACGTGTGGCTTCACACCGCACAGTTCACTCACCTCACCGATGGTGAAGTAGCGTTTGCCGGGAATCAGCGGGAGGACGCTGTTATTGCTGGCTTCCAGCATATGCCTCTACCCTGGACTTGAGTTTCTGACCTGGCCGGAAAGTGACGACGCGCCGCGCGGAGATCGGAATCTCTTCGCCCGTCTTGGGGTTGCGGCCCGGACGGCGGTTCTTGTCGCGCAGATCGAAATTGCCGAAACCCGACAGCTTGACCTGATTGCCGGACTCCAGCGCCTGCCGGATCTCTTCGAAGAACATCTCGACGAGCTCCTTGGCCTCACGCTTGTTGAGACCCAGCTCTTCGAACAAGGTTTCGGCCAATTCCGCCTTGGTCAGCGCCATATGGTTCACTCCCTCAGATTTGCCCCAAATGATGCGTTCAATGCGGTCTGCACGTCAGCCAGAACCGCCTCCACATCCTGCTCCGCTAGTGTGCGTGACGAATCCTGTAGAATCAAGCCCAAAGCGATGCTTTTTCGTCCCGATTCTACTCCTGGGCCCTGGTACAGATCGAACACCGCCAGGTCCCGCAGCAACGGCCCGGCGGCGGCACGGGCCACGGCACTGAGCGCGTTGGCCGTAACCTGCGCGTCGACGATGAAGGCGAGATCGCGCCGGATGGCCGGGAAACGCGATATTTCCTGGAAACGCGCAATGGCGCCGGCCGCGACCCGCTGCGCCTCCAATTCGAATACCACCGTGTTCTCAGGGACATCCAATTCGGCCGCGAGTTCCGGGTGCAGCGTACCCAGCCAGCCCACGGTCTCAGCGCCCCGTTCGATCCTGGCCGTGCAGCCGGGATGCAGGCTCGGATGGCAGTCTGCCCGGAAGGTGAAGGCCTCGCCCACACCGCCCGCCGCGAGCAACGCCTCGACGTCGGCCTTGACGTCGAAGAAGTCCAGCGGCGTCGCCGTGACACCCCACTGCTCGGGCAGGCGACTGCCACAGGCCAAGCCTGCAATGTATGAATCTTGCGTTAATTCATCATCATGGATTATATAGTTGAGTCCATACTCGAAGAGACGGACGCGCGCCTGCTGCCGGTTCAGGTTGTGCTGCGCCGCCCGCAGCAGCCCCGCCCACAGGGTCGTGCGCATGACCGACATCTCCGACGAGATCGGATTGGCCAGTGCCACCGGCGGTCGCCCGGGATCAAGCCGCTGCTGCAGCCGGGGATCGACGAAACTGTAGGTGATCGCTTCCTGATAGCCGCGTTGCACCAGTATCTCGCGCCACTGGCCGATGCTCACCCGCGCCTCCGAGGGCGGCGTCGCCCGCAGGGCCGCGCGCGGACGGAGGCTGGGCAGCCGATCGTAGCCGTGAATGCGGCCGATGTCCTCGATCAGATCGGCCTCGATGGCCATGTCGAAGCGGTACGACGGCGGTTCCACGTCCCAGCCGTCGGCGGTCGCGTTCAGCCTGGCGCCGAGCCGCAGCAGGATGGCCTCGACCTCGGCATCGGCCAGTTCCACGCCCAACAGCCGCCGGATGCGGGCGCGCCGCAACCGGATCACGTCGCGGCGCGGCAACCGCTCCGGCGCGCAGACCTCGATGATGGGACCCGCAGTCCCGCCGACCAGGTCCAGCAGCAGCGCGGTCGCCCGCTCCATGGCGCGGTGCTGTAGTTCGAAATCGACGCCGCGCTCGAAGCGGTGGGAAGAATCGGTCTGCAGGCCGTAGCGCCGCGCCCGCCCGGCCAGGACCTCCGGGCTGAAGAAGGCACATTCGAGGAACAGATCGCGGCTGTCTGTGCCGACGCCACTGTCCGCGCCGCCCATGACGCCGGCGATGGCCAGGGCCTTGGCGGCATCGGCGATGACCAGCGTCTCCTCATCCAGCGTCAACTCGTGGCCGTCCAGCAGTTGCAGCGTCTCGCCGCTGTGTGCGTAACGCACCTCGATATGCCCGTCCAGCCGCGCCAGATCGAAGGCGTGCATGGGCTGACCGAGCTCCAGCAGGATGTAATTGGTGACGTCGACCACCGGGCCCAGGCTGCGCAGCCCGCCGCGGCGCAGGCGTTCCTGCATCCACAGCGGTGTGACTGCCGCCGGGTCGAACCCGCGGATGATGCGGCCGAGATAGCGCGGACAGCCCTCGGGCACCGCCACGCGCACCTCGAAGCGGTCGTCACAGCCGGCCGTTACCCGGCTGATCTGCGGCGGCGTGACGGCGCAGCCGTTGAGCACGCCGACCTCGCGGGCGATGCCCGCCAGCCCGAGGCAGTCGCCGCGGTTGGGCGTCAGGTCGACCTCGATGATGCGGTCGTCGAGGCCGAGGTAGGCACGGAAATCCTGACCCACCGGCGCCCCGGCCGGCAGCACCATCAGAC
This sequence comes from Gammaproteobacteria bacterium, assembly GCA_019911805.1. NCBI lineage: Bacteria > Pseudomonadati > Pseudomonadota > Gammaproteobacteria > Gammaproteobacteria bacterium. Next base: position 93,150 of record JAIOJV010000052.1, on the reverse strand, counting down.
CCTGGTGATCGTCGGCAAGCCCGAGTTCGCGGGCCGAACACAGCATGCCGCTGGAGACGACGCCGCGCAGCTTGGCCTGCTTGATCTTGAGATCGCCCGGCAGGCGCGCGCCGACCAGCGCGGTCGGCACCTTCATGCCCCTCCTGACGTTGGGCGCACCGCAGACGATCTGCAGCGGTTCACCACCCGTAGCGACGCGGCAGACGCGCAGTTTGTCCGCGTCCGGGTGCGGCTGCACCTCCAGCACCTCGCCCACCACCACATCGCTGAATTCGGGCGCGGCCAGCTCGACACCGTCGACCTCCAGGCCCGCCATGGTCAACTGTACGACCAGCTCATCAGTCGACACCGGCGGGTCGACCCATTCACGCAACCAGTTTTCGCTGAATTTCATAAGTCAGATGCAAGTCATAAAAAGATTGGCCATGGAAACACACGGAAATACACGGAATGTAAAACCCGCTGCATCCCCGGCTTCCGTGTATTTCCGTGTGCTTCCGTGGCTAAAATAAATTCCCCATCAGAGTCTTCCAGGTGTTTCCGTGGCTAAAACGGGTTTTTAAAGATTACCTGAATTGGCGCAGGAAACGCAGGTCGTTCTCGAAGAACAGGCGCAGATCGTTCACACCGTAGCGCAGCATGGCCAGGCGCTCGACGCCCATGCCGAAGGCGAAGCCCGTGTAGCGTTCGTTGTCGATGCCGACATGCCCGAACACCTTCGGGTGAACCATGCCGCAGCCCAGCACCTCCAGCCAGCCGGTCTGCTTGCAGACACGGCAGCCCGTACCACTGCAGATCACGCAGGCGATGTCGACTTCCGCCGATGGCTCGGTGAAGGGGAAATAGGATGGGCGGAAGCGCACGGCGAGATCGCGCTCGAAGAAGTTGCGTAGAAAGTCATCCAGCACGCCCTTGAGATCGGCAAAGCTGACGTCCTCATCGACAAACAGCCCCTCGACCTGATGGAACATCGGCGTGTGCGTCAGATCCGAGTCGCAGCGGTAGACACGACCCGGTGCGATGACGCGCAACGGCGGCGTGCGGTTCTCCATGACGCGGATCTGCACCGGCGAGGTGTGCGTGCGCAGCACTGTATGCGCATCGAAATAAAAGGTGTCGTGCATGGCGCGTGCGGGATGATGCGCCGGGATGTTGAGGGCCTCGAAGTTGTGGTAGTCGTCCTCGATCTCGGGGCCTTCGGCGATCTCGAAACCCAGTTGCGCGAACATGGCCTCGATGCGCGCCAATGTCCGGGTGACCGGATGCAGCCCGCCCGGCGCCTCGCCGCGTCCCGGCAGCGTCACGTCGAGGGCCTGCGCGGCCAGCCGCTCGGCCATGAGCGCGCCTTCCAGTGCCGTCTTGCGCGCATCCAGCAGCGCCTGCACCTGTTCCTTGGCCACATTGATGACCTGGCCAGCCGCTTTGCGCGCCTCCGGGGCAAGCTGTCCCAACTGCTTGAGTTGTTCCGTCAGCACGCCCTTCTTGCCGAGCACGCGCACGCGCACGTCGTCGAGCGCCTTGAGGTCGGCGGCTGCGGCAATGGCCTGTTCGGCGTCGCGGGCGATTTGTTGTATGTCGTTCATGCCCAAAACCCCCAGATCAGTGAGGCGTGAGGAGTGAGGCGTGAGGCGTAAAACCCAAACCCCAAACCCAAACCCGGTTTTAGCCACGGAAGCACACGGAAATACACAGAAATATCTATAAGGCTACGGGCTCGCACGCTTGCAACGTTTGCACCACTGCCTAAGCCAGTCCCAGGGGCTACGGCCATCCGCGCTACGGTTTTGCAATAATTTTTCCGTGTTGTTCCGTGTGTTTCCGTGGCCAATATCTTTTCGCCTCACGCCTCACAATAAACAAAAAGGGGACGGCCTTGTCAGCCCTCCCCTTTCCGTATCATCACGACATGCCGGCCGCGGCCGGTGGTCGTTCAGCCCAGGCTGGCCTTGGCCTGCTCGGCGATGATGCCGAATGCGGCCTTGTCGAAGACCGCGATGTCCGCGAGCACCTTGCGGTCGATCTCGACGTGTGCCTTGCGCAGGCCGTTGATCAGCCGGCTGTAGGACAGGCCGTTCTCCCGGGCCGCGGCGTTGATGCGGGCGATCCACAACGCACGGAACTGACGCTTGCGCTGACGACGGTCCCGATAGGCGTATTGACCGGCCTTGATGACGGCCTGCTTGGCGATGCGATAGACCTTGCGGCGGGCGCCATAGTAGCCCTTGGCCTGGTCCAGGATCTTCTTATGTCTGGCGTGTGCGATCACGCCGCGCTTGACGCGTGCCATATGCTATCTCCTCAGCTGTACGGCAGCATGCGGCGGACAGCCGCCACATCGGACTCGTGCACCTGGGCGGGGCTGCCCAGCTGACGTTTCCGTTTGCTGCTCTTCTTGGTGAGGATGTGCCGCAGATGGGACTGCGCGCGCTTGAAGCCGCCGCTCGCCGTGCGCTGGAAACGCTTGGCTGCGCCGCGGTTGGTTTTCAACTTCGGCATTGGAATGCACTCCGTATTCGTCATATCAATAGTCATCCGTACAGGGCGCCACCCGCAACCTGCGCGCGACGACTTTGGCCTGACGGACCGCTCACTTCTTCGGGGACATCACCATGACCATCTGGCGGCCTTCCATCCGGGGGAATTGCTCGACGACTCCGAGTTCCTCGAGGTCTTTCTTCACCCGTTCCAGAAGTTCCGTGCCCAGTTCCTGATGCGCCATTTCGCGCCCGCGGAACCGCAGCGTCACTTTCACTCTGTCCCCTTCTTCCAGGAAACGTATCAGGTTGCGGAGCTTGACCCGATAATCCCCTATGTCGGTGCCGGGACGGAATTTGATTTCCTTCACCTGCACCTGCTTCTGCTTCTTGCGGGCGACGGCCTGCTTCTTGTTCTGCTCGAACAGGAATTTGCCGTAGTCCATAACGCGGCAGACCGGTGGCTCGCTCTGGGGTGCGATCTCGACGAGATCCACGCCCGACTCTTCCGCGAGCGCCAGGGCCTGCTCGATGGTCATCACGCCGGCCTGTTCGCCTTCGACATCGATGACGCGTACCTGTCGGGCCGTGATCCGCTCGTTGACCCGGTATTTCTCTTTTCCAGCGCTGATACTCAGCCCTCCAAAACAGTTCGGCCGCGGCTCGCGATCTCGGCGTTCAGGCGCGCGACGACGGTCTCCACCGGCATCGCGCCCAGATCCTTGCCTGCTCGCGTGCGCACGGCCACAGAATTCGACTCAGCCTCGCGATCGCCGACTACCAACAGGTAGGGCACGCGCTGAATCGTGTGCTCGCGGATTTTAAAGCCGATCTTCTCGTTTCTCAAGTCCGATTTCACCCGGATACCCTGATTTCGCAAGGATTCCTCGACCGCCAGGACGGCCGCGTTCTGACGGTCGGTGATACTCATGACCACCGCCTGCACCGGGGCCAGCCAGGCCGGCATGATGCCTGCGTGGTGTTCGATGAGGATACCGATGAAGCGCTCCAGGGAGCCGAGGACCGCCCGGTGCAGCATCACCGGCACCCGGCGGCTGTTGTCCTCGGCCACATATTCCGCCCCCAACCGGCTGGGCATGACGAAGTCCAGTTGCAGGGTGCCGCACTGCCAGACCCGCCCGAGGCAGTCCTTCAGGGAGAATTCGATCTTGGGCCCGTAGAAGGCCCCCTCGCCCGGCTGCAGGTCCCAGTCCAGGCCCGTGGCATTGAGGGCCCGTTCCAGGGCGTGTTCCGCCTTGGTCCACACCTCATCGCCACCCACGCGTTTATCCGGGCGGGTCGAGAGCTTGAACAGGATGTCCTCGAAGCCGAAGTCCCGATAGACCTCCAGCACCAGTTCGATGAAGCGCTCGGCCTCATCCTGCATCTGCTCCTCGGTGCAGAAGATGTGCGCATCGTCCTGCGTGAAGCCACGCACGCGCAACAGGCCGTGCAGCGCGCCGGAGGGTTCGTTGCGGTGGCAGGAGCCGAACTCGGCCATGCGCAGTGGCAGGTCGCGGTAGCTGCGCAGGCCGTGGTTGAAGATCTGGACATGGCACGGGCAGTTCATCGGCTTGACCGCGTAGTCGCGGTTTTCCGATTGGGTCGTGAACATGTACTCCCCGTAGAAGTCCCAGTGGCCGGATTTCTCCCACAGGCTGCGGTCCACCACCAGGGGCGTACGCACCTCCTGATAACCGTGGGCGTCCAGCTTGGCGCGCATGTACTGTTCCACCGCCTGCCAGATGACCCAGCCGTTGGGGTGCCAGAACACCATGCCCGGCGCCTCCTCCTGCATGTGAAACAGGTGCAGCTGTTTGGCGAGCTTGCGGTGGTCGCGCTTCTCGGCCTCTTCCAGACGGTACAGATAGTCCTGCAACTCGGCCGGGGTACGCCAGGCCGTGCCGTAGATGCGCTGCAGCATGGCGTTGCGGGAATCGCCGCGCCAGTAGGCGCCGGCCACACTCATGAGCTTGAAGGCCTTGCCGAGTTTGCCGGTGCTGGGGAGATGTGGGCCGCGGCAGATATCGAACCAATCGCCCTGACGATAGACGGAGACCGCCTCGCCCTCGGGGATGAGGTCCTCGATGATCTCGACCTTGTAGGCCTCGCCGAGGTCGCCGAAGACCTTGATCGCCTCGCTCCGGTCCCAGACCTCGCGATGGATCGGCAGATCCCGTTTGACGATCTCGTGCATGCGCGCCTCGATCCGGGTCAGGTCCTCGGGCGTGAAGGCTTCGTCGCGGGCAAAGTCGTAATAGAAGCCATGCTCGATGGCCGGGCCGATGGTGACCTGGGTACCCGGATACAGCTCCTGCACCGCCTGGGCCATCACATGCGCGGCGTCATGACGCAGCAACTCCAGGGCGTCCTCGTCCTTACTGGTGACGATGGCCAGGCTCGTATCCCGGTCGATCACATGGGAGGTGTCGACCATGCGCCCGTCGATCCGACCGGCGAGTGCGGCCTTGGCCAGCCCGGGGCCGATGGCGGCGGCCACGTCCTGTACGCTGACCGGCTGATCGAACTGGCGCTGACTGCCGTCGGGAAGGGTGATGGTGGGCATGGTCGTCTCCAGTGGTGACCTGTACGCGGGGCCACGTGGTGTCCTGGAAACCCGGGCCGTTCGGGGCGGGTTCCCTGAATTCGCCTCATCAGAGGGTGAATCGCGCCCCTATCAATCACTTACAGGGCATCATCGGAGCGCGGATACTACACGTCGGTGGTCGGGCGGGTCAAATCACGGCGCGCTGTTGTCACACAAAAATCCGTCCTTCAATTAGAAGGCAGGGCGTTTGCGCGTCTTCATCCAAACTGCACTGTCCGCTATGGCCGGGAGACTGTCGGGATACCTACCACCGACCCAAACCGTATACTCATGCGAATTCATTCGAGATAACAAGGAGATAGAATGGTCTATCGGCGATCGGCCTGTCGAGAACATTTACAGATCACCTTAATAGAATAACCGTCAGCGCGCCCCGAGCCTGACAGATAAAGGGATCAAATTCATCTGATAACAAGATGTTATCGCTCGCCTGGGCTGAAACGGAACAATACTTGCTGTGTATGCGCGGGACGTTATACCGTCTGACCGGCAACCAGTCGGCAAGTCGAACATATTCCAAAAAATTATTCTGGAGGGGAAGGTGGCTATGAGGAAATACATCTGCGCGGTTGTGTGCTCACTCGCCCCACTGTCCATCCATGCCGCATCGCTGGGGAGTCTCGGTAACTTCCCACCACCCGTTTCCGACACACGGGTAGGGCTTACGCCGGGCAGCTACGATGACTATTACACGTTCTTCGCTGTCGCGGATACCGCCGACGCGATCATCAGCTTCAGTCTGGTGCCATCGGGCACCGGGATCTTTCAGGCGGGTGCCTTCTCTATCGAGTTGTATGCGGGGGTTTCATCCCCGGCTGGCTCCCCGATCGCCTCCGGCCTGAGCGGCGGCGGACAGTCAAGTGTCTCCTTTTCAGCAGACTTGGTGAACAATACGACGTACACGGTACGCACCGCTTTCAGCTTCGGCGTGGCGGGAACTGACGTGGCCGTTGATGCGACGACCCAAGTGAGCCCGATACCGGTACCGGCGGCTGTCTGGCTCCTGGGCTCCGGCCTGTTGGGGCTGGTCGGGGTCGCTGGGAAAAAGAGACGTCACTAGTACCGGAGAGGGTCACAGCCTCTGGCCGGTGATAATCCGAGCTGCCAGTACAAAGTTGTTGACGTTCCAGGGTATGAACGAACTGAACCCTGCGCACCGATGAAGTGCGCCCATGCCAGGCGCAGACGACAAAGCCCCGGAACGCCCGGGGCTTTGCAATAGCCGCTACGACACCCGTCAGAGTTTCGCTGTCCGCAGGTAGGGAAAGATCTCCTTTACCTTGCCGTACTTCTTCTTCGCATCCTCGGTCGAAACGGACGTCGGCACGATCACGTCTTCGCCGACGTTCCAGTCGGCCGGCGTGGCGACATTCTCCTTAGCCGCGGTCTGCAGCCCGTCCAGTGCCCGCAGGATCTCGGCGAAATTGCGGCCCACGTTCATCGGGTAGGTCATGGAAAGTTTCAGCTGCTTATCCGGCCCGATGATGTAGACCGACCGCACGGTCGCGCTGTCGGCCGGGGTGCGGCCATCCGGCAGGTAGGCCTCGGCTGGAAGCATGCCATAGAGCTTCGACACCTTCAGGTCTTCGTCCGCAATGATCGGGAAATCGACGTCGGCACCGCTGAATTTCTCGATGTCGCCGATCCATTTCATGTGATCCTCGACACCGTCGACGGAGATACCGATGACCTTGGTATTGCGTGCCTTCCATTCATCGTTCAACTGCGCCACAGCGCCGAATTCAGTGGTGCACACCGGTGTGAAATCCTTCGGGTGGCTGAACAGGATCGCCCAGCTGTCACCGATCCAGTCGTGAAACCGGATCTTCCCCTGGCTGGTATCAACCGAGAAATCGGGCACAGTATCGTTGATGCGTAAACTCATGTCGGTCTCCTTGTGTGTTGTGTACTTCAGGGCGGCGACCCTGCGGCCCCCGTACTCCAGGATCATCAATATATATATGGATGGTCCCGACGCCTTTCAAGTGTGCCGACAACCATTCTGACGCAGGGGTACGAGCTGCAGGGCGCTTACTTGAACCAGGTTCTTGGAAATATGGCCAGGGAATCCACGGAACAACACGGAAAAAAGCTCGTGGTGTAAAGCCCGGATAATGATCCTGGATTTACAGGGGGTAGTGGTGGGCAAGAACCGCCTCCAGCGGAGGCCTGCACGCGACACCACGTGGTATCTTGGACCCGGGCGTTCGGGGCGACCGGCGCAGGATTTCCGACAAGGGTTCCGATAGTGCGGCCCTGGTACCGGGTTCAGGGGTGGATCATGCCACTATCAATGTATCGCCCGAGTCAAATGCTCGAACAGGCGTGGTTGGGGAAGGGGCATGCATGACAAAAGCCAAGCTCCTGCTTGCGGACGTTGCGAGCGATAGCACGGATTTGCATACTCCCCGGAAGCACGGGTTCAGCGCACACAGCCGTCACGAAAATACCACGTAAGCAGGGGGCGCCTCTTGTCAGCAGACCCAGATCTCACCTGTCCTGAGTCATTGCATCGTCCGGCCCCACGGCCGCCGGCCCCGCCGCTGGCAGACTCCGCAACCGTTGCAACGCCCCCGCTGTGAGCCCGCAAATCTCAGCGACCTCTTTCTGGGAAACGTTCTTCGGTCTGCGTCTGCGCGCACGCCTGTTCCTGCTGGTGACACTCGCGACCCTGCCGGCCCTGGGCGTGATGGTCTACACGGCAACCGAGCAACGCGCCACGGCGGCGGCGGCGGCGGAGAGCGACGCGCTGCGCGCCGCCCACATGATCGCCAACAGTCAGGCGCTGCTCACCGAGAACGCCCGCTATGTCCTCCAGGCGCTTGCCGAACTCCCACCGGTACGCGCGGCCGATGCTACCGTTTGTACGAGCCATCTCGCCCCGCTGATCGCCGAGCAGGGGCGCTACATCAATGCCGGCCTGATCCGGCCCGACGGCGAGATCCTCTGCAGCGTGCGACCGATACTGCGCCCGGACGATCTGCGCCAGTGGAGTTTCTTTCGCCAGGTGATCGAAACCCAGACCTTCAGCGTCGGGGACTACCACGCAGCCTTTGCAGCGAACCAGGCCGTGTTGCATCTCGCCGTGCCGGTCTTCGCGGCACCGGGCAGCATTCGTGCCGTCCTGTTCGTCGCATTGGATCTCGGCTGGCTCAACGAATACCAGGCGAAGACCGAACTGCCAGCGGGCTCCGTGCTCACGCTCTGGGACCGCACCGGCGTTGTCCTCAGCCGGTACCCCGACCCGCAGGACTGGCTGGGACGGGACATGCGGGATTCGCCGCTGTTCCGCCACGTTGCCGCGCGCGCCCACGAGGGTACCGCGGAACTGACCGACACCGGCGCCGTGCAGCGCCTGTATGGGTTTCTGCCGATCCGGCACACAGAGCGCGACCTGGACGCCTATGTGGCCGTCGGCATCCCCACGGCCATCGCCTATCGTGATGCGGACCGTCTGCTGTGGCGCAATGTGATCATCCTGACCCTGGCTGCGGCCCTGACCATCGCCATGGCCTGGCTGGGCGCCGACATGTTCGTGCTGCGCCAGGTCCGCACCCTGGTCGCCGCGTCGCACCGCTTGGCCGGCGGCGAACTCGGCGCCCGGACCGGGCTGCGACACGGCCCCGGCGAGTTCGGTACACTCGCGCGGGCCTTCGACGAGATGGCGGCCAGTCTCGAGCGCGCCGACCGGGCGCGCGGCGCTGCCGAGGCCGAACTGCGCCATCTCAACGCCGAGCTCGAACACCGTGTCCAGGCCCGCACGGCGGAGCTGCAGAAGGCCAATGTCGCCCTCAAGACCGTCAATACGGAACTGGCCAGCTTCGCCTATGTCGTATCACACGACCTCAAGGCGCCGTTGCGCAGCATCGGCTCACTCGCAGACTGGCTGTCGACGGATTACGCCGAGCAACTCGACGGTCAGGGGCAGGAGTTTCTCCGGCTCCTGAGACAGCGGGTGCGCCGCCTGGATGGGCTGATCGACGGCATCCTCGAGTATTCACGCATCGGGCGGGTGCGCGAGACCATCGTACCGGTACACCTGCAGCAACTGGTGGAGGACGTCGTGGATGCCCTCCACCCGCCGGAGAACATCCGTGTAACCATCGAGAATCCGCTGCCGACCGTAGAGGCCGAACCCACGCGCATGCAGCAGCTGTTCCAGAACCTGATCGCCAACGCCATCACCTATCTGGACAAGCCGGAGGGCGACATCCGCGTCGGCTGCACCGCCGCCGGCGGGATGTGGAAATTCCACATCACCGACAATGGGCCGGGCATCGATCCCGCCCAGTACGACAAGGTATTCCAGCTCTTCCAGACACTGCAGCCGCGCGACCGGGTCGAGAGCACCGGCGTCGGCCTGGCGATCGTGAAGAAGATCGTCGACCTGTTCGGTGGGCGGGTCTGGGTGGAATCCACGCCGGACACGGGCAGCACTTTCTTTTTCACTCTGCCCATGGAACATGCACATCAAGCGACCGGAGAAGTGAACGATGAGAAAGACCGCACGCCCCATTCTGCTGATCGAGGATGATCAGGTCGATGTCATGACCGTGCAGCGCGCCCTCAAGGAGCTGCACGTCACCAACCGTCTGGACGTCGCGGAGAACGGCCAGCAGGCGCTGCACAGGCTGAAGGCGGCGGACATCGAGCGGCCGTGCCTGATCCTGCTGGACCTCAACATGCCCATCATGAACGGCATCGAGTTCCTGCGGGTCGCGAAGAACGACCCCGAGCTGAGGCGCATCCCGGTGGTGGTCCTGACCACGTCCGAGGAGCAGCGCGACAAGATAGAGAGTTTCGATCTGGGCGTGGCCGGTTATATGTGCAAGCCGGTCGACTACCGTCAGTTCGTCGAGACCATCCGCTCCATCGACACCTACTGGACCCTGAGCGAACTACCCGAATGACTGGAACGCCCATCCAGCTGCTGATCATCGAGGACGATCGGGTCGACCGCATGGCCTGCCGGCGTGAGCTGACACTGCAGACGGACGTCGAGTACCACTTCAGTGAGGCGGACACCGGCCGCGAGGGGTTGCGGCTGGCGCGGCGGCTGCAGCCGGACTGCATCCTGCTCGATTACCAGCTACCGGATCTGAGCGGTACCGAAGTATTGGTCGGCCTGGCCACGGACGCAGGCAAGATTCCGGTGCCGGTGATCATGCTGACCGGCGCGGACCGGGCCAGCCTGGCGGTCGAGAGCCTGCGCCTGGGTGCGCACGACTATCTGGTCAAGGATACCGAACGCCAGTACCTGAAACTCCTGCCGACCGTGATCGAGCGCGCCCTGCGCGAACGGCGGCTGCGTACCGAAAAGCGCGAGGCCGAAGAACGGCTGCAGGCAGTGGCCAACGGTTTTCCCGGCCTGCTGAGCTATGTCGACCGGTCGGAGCGCCTCCGCTACACCAACCAGCGTTATGCCGAATGGTTCGGGCTGACGTCCGAGGTATTGTATGGCATGACCCTGAAGGAATTCCTCGGCGAGAGCTACGCCGCGACCCACTCCGATATCCAGGCAGTGCTCGCCGGAGAACCCCGTGAATTCGACCGCACCTTCAGCGTCAACTGCGAGCAGCGAAAGCTGCATGTGCGCTACCTGCCACATATCGGGCGACAGGGCGGAGTACTGGGTTTCTATGTGATCGCGCTGGACATCACCGAGCAGAAACGTGCAGAGAAGGAACTGCAGCGGCGCCGCAGCGAGATGGAGCGCCTCATGCATCTGAACACGGCCAGCCAGACCGCCGCGGCCATCGCGCATGAACTCAACCAGCCGCTGAACGCCGTGGCCGCGTATACCGAGGCATCGTTGCGGATGCTGCACGATGGCGCAGACATGGCCAAGGTGCAGCATGCCCTCGGGCAGAGCGTCAGGCAGGTCCAGCGCGCCGGCAACGTCATGCGCGAGCTGCTCGCCTTCCTCCACCGCGGCGAAGTCGCCACCGAATCACTGGACCTCAATACCACCATCCGGGATGCCGTGGTGCAGTGCGAGGCCATCGACTGCCTCAACGGCCAGCCTCTGCGGCTGATGCTGGCGACGGACCTGCCGCGTGTGCGGGCCAGCCGTGTACAGACGGAGAAGGTCGTGATGAACCTGCTGCAGAACGCCGGCGATATCCTGTGCACAAAGGATGGCAGTGATGCCACGATAACCATCCATACCCTCATCAACGCCGAGGGTCAGGTGCAGACCACCATCGAGGACACCGGCCCCGGCCTCCCTCCAGCGGTACTGAGCCGGATCTTCGACCCCTTCTTTACCACCAAATCCGATGGACTGGGGATGGGACTCGCTCTCAGCCGCACCCTGATCGAGGCGCAGGGCGGGCGACTCTGGGCCGAGTCGCCCGGGACCGGTGCCCGCTTCAGCTTCATCCTGCCGGCGGACGAATCATGAGCGCGACACCCACCGTCTATCTGGTCGATGACGACACCGCCGTACGCGATGCGCTGTCCATGCTGCTGGAGGTCTCGGGCTTCCGTGTGGAGCGTTACGCCGGCGGTGAAGCCTTCCTGGCGGCCTGCAGGGACATCGTCCATCCGGCCTGTCTGATCCTGGACGTGCGCATGCCGGGCATGAACGGGCCGGCCCTGCAGCAGGAGTTGAACCGGTGCGGCATCCACCTGCCGATCATCTTCCTGACCGCCCATGGCGACATCCCCACCAGTGTGGCGGCGATCAAGGCCGGGGCAATGGATTTTCTGACCAAGCCGGTCGAGGGCGGGCTGCTGATCGACCGCGTCCGGGCCGCCCTGGCGACCGCCGCCCGGCAGCAGGCGCAGCGCGACGAGTCCGAGGCGCTGCGGTCGCGGTATGCCTCGCTCACGGACCGTGAACGGGATGTGCTCGCGCTGGTGGTCGCCGGGCACAGCAGCAAGGAGATCGCCCGGGTGCTTCGCATCAGCCACCGCACCGTAGAGACCCACCGCACGCACATCATGCAGAAGATGGCGGCCCGCTCGGCCGTCGATCTGACCACCATGAGCCAGGCCCTGGGCCTGCTCGACACCGATCCCGCACGCCCCTAAAAGCCTGACGGACTTGGGACTGATCTACTGCGCCGGCAGGATAGCCGCTGTGGTGCGCCACGATCATGACGCCCTCCGGGCCACCTCGACCTTGTATCCCGGGATACACCGCGATGAACTACGTACTTATACGTACGTAGACGCCCGGATTTTCCCATCCGCGCGAAGACGCTTTAATTGCGACAGCCCCGCCAGACGAACGGGATACCCAAACGAAGGGAGTCGGCATGAGAGCAACCACCCACGCAACTACAGCCCCCCGCCGGGGCCGCGCAGCAGCGGCCCACCCGGCCTTCGAGATCGGCAACGCAGCCACACCGTTTGACGACGATGAGGTGCGTGAAACCGGGAATACGGCATCAACAAACCGTCGCACCGGCAGCGTCCCTGCCGTCGATGCCCAGTGGGACGCCACCCGTCTGTACCTGAACGAGGTCGGCACGTCACCCCTGCTGAGCGCCGCAGAAGAGGTCCATTACGGCCGGCTGGTACGGCAGGGCGACGCGTCCGCCCGCCGGCGCATGATCGAAAGCAATCTGCGCCTGGTCGTCAAGGTCGCCCGCCGCTACCTGAACCGCGGCCTCCCTTTCCTCGATCTGATCGAGGAAGGCAATCTCGGTCTGATGCATGCCGTCGAGAAATTCGACCCCGAGCGCGGTTTCCGCTTTTCCACTTATGCCGTGTGGTGGATACGCCAGAACATCGATCGGGCCATCATGAACCAGTCCCGCACCATCCGTCTGCCGGTCCACATCGCCAAGGCGATCAATACCTGTCTGCGTGCCCAACGGACCCTGACACAACACCATGGTTTTGAGCCGAGCATCGAGGAGATCGCGGCACACCTGAACAAGCCGCAGGATGAGGTCAGACAGATGCTGGCGCTGCGTGAGGTGACCGCCTCGGTGGACGACACTCACGGTCATGATTCCGACAAATCACTGTTCGACTGCATCCCCGACGAGAACAGCAGCGACCCGCTGGAGCTGCTTGCTGACGATGATCTGCACAAGCAGATGGAAGGCTGGCTCGGCCAGTTGAACAGCAGGCAGCGGACCATGCTGGAGCGGCGCTTTGGCCTGAATGGCCGCAAGGTCGCTACCCTCGAGCAGATCGGTGCGGAGATCGGCCTGACGCGTGAACGCGTGCGTCAGATCCAGCTGGAGGCCCTGAAGCGATTACGGGAGATCCTCGAAGATGAAGGCGTCTCGGTGGAGACATTGTTTGCGTAGGGAACACGGCAAGAGCCCGCGCAAGGTTGAACACGATCACATTCCGGCTGTCCGTACTCTGCAATAGTCAGATCAAGACGAGGAGGATACGTGATGGAACACCGTTGGGGAAGCCGCAGACATGCCGAGATCGTAGTGCTGGTCGATCTGGGTCAGAACGTGTTGGAACGTGGCGTCATTCTCGATGTCAGTGCCAGCGGTCTGCGGGTACGCATGCCAGCCGGCCTCGAGCTGATGCCGCATTCGATGATGACAGTCCTGCACGTGGAGCGCGGTCCCGAACGACCGCATCGGGTGCGCCCCATCGAAGCACTGGTGGTGCGGCAATCGGGCCACGACGTCGGCGTGACCTATGCCGAGTTCAATCCCCCTGAAGCCTCTGCGCTGCTGCATCTGGCGGAGGCCGGGTCGGCCCTGTCGGCACGGGTTCCGGCGGCGCCAGGCACTGGTGCTGCGCGCCGGGTCGGGGCCTGAATGGGAATCCGCAGGCCCGTCCCAGCTTGCTAAAACTTTTACCACGAAGGACACGAAGGACACGAAGGCAACACCAAGTGTATGTTGGCTGATTTTACACTGGCCAGATTCTTCTTCGTGTCCTTCGTGTCCTTCGTGGTTCCTGGGTCAGATCTATCCCCTCCCCCGCCTTCGGGCCGATCGCTTCAGCCTCGTCAGAATTTTCTTAAACCATTTCTGGCCACGGAACCCACGGAACGACACGGAAAGAATTCATTGTATACACCCGGGACCATTACCCGCGGGTTGATCCTGGGGCTTTATGCAATGAGCCTGCTTCCGTGGCTGGCTTTCCTCTCTGCAGTCACGCATGGTGCAGGTCGGTGACCGGACGGCAGGCCTGACCCGCGCAGCCAATGTGGGATTTTACGGTTGGGATACCCTCGGGGTGCAAGGAACAGCTCTTGACTCTATAGTAGGCTACAGGGTTTAGAATGCCTGCATCGCGATGAGGGGTGACCATGCAGACCTTGACCGTGGGCAAGTTGGCCAGACAAACCGGTGTGGCGGTGGAGACCTTGCGTTATTACGAACGGCGCGGGTTGTTGCCCGAAGCCGAGCGTACGGCATCCGGCTACCGTTTGTTCCGTGCAGATGCGGTACGGCGCCTGCGCTTCATCCGGCGCGCACAGGCCCTGGGTTTCTCACTCGATGAGATCGCCGAACTGCTGTCGCTCAGTGATGACCCGGGCAAATCGGCGGCCGAGGTGAAGCGGCTGACCCAAAGCAAGATTGCCGATATCGATGTGCGTATCCGTGACCTGCAGCGTATGAAACGTGGGTTGTCGAAGCTCGACCGGCGTTGTTCCGGCCACGGTTCAACCGAAGAGTGTCCGATTCTCGCGGCGCTGGCAGACAACGCGGCCTGAATGCAGGCCTTGAAGCACCCTGTTCCGACCGAATTCACATAAGAGGTCTCAGTTATGAAGCAACTGCAGTTGGGTGTTGAAGGGATGACCTGCGCCTCCTGTACGGCGCGCGTCGAGCGGGCCCTGTCAAAGCTGCCCGGCGTGACTGAGGCGAGCGTCAATCTTGCCACCGAGCGCGCCAGTATCAGTTACGACCCGGCCGTGCAGGAGCCGGGGCGCATCGTGCAGGCCGTGACTGACGCCGGGTACACGCCGATCGTGGCGGAATACGAGGTCGGGGTCGAAGGCATGACCTGCGCCTCCTGCACGGCACGCGTGGAGCGGGCACTCAACAAGTTGCCGGGTGTGCTCGAGGCCGGTGTCAATCTGACCACGGAACGGGCGACGGTACGCTATCTGCCCGCCAGCGTGAGTCCCGATGAAGTGATCGCCGCCATCGAAGAGACCGGCTATGCCACCTACCGGCTGGATGCCGGCCCGGATGGGTCCGGGGAGGAACGCGAGGCCGAGGTGCGCGCCGCGACACGGCAGGCGATGCGGCGTGATGTCGGACTGGCCACCGCGCTGACTGCACCGGTCATGCTGATCTCGATGGGTGGAATGCTCATCCCGGCGATCGACCAGGGCCTGCGCGCACTCGCACCGATCGCGGTCTGGGACTGGGTGCAGGCGATCCTGACCACCATAGTGCTGTTCGGGCCGGGGCGGCGGTTTTTCCGTCCGGGCTGGATCGCCTACCGGCATCTCTCACCCGACATGAACAGCCTGGTCATGACCGGCACCGGTGCCGCGTGGTTATTCAGCATGCTGGTGCTGCTGTGGCCCGGCCTGTTTCCGACGGAGGCCCGCCATCTCTATTTCGAGTCGGCCGCGGTCATCGTCACCGTCATTCTGTTCGGCAAATTCCTGGAGGAGACGGCGAAGGGACGCACGTCCGCAGCGATCAAAAAGCTGATCGGCCTGCAGGCCAAGACCGCCCGGATACTGCGTGAAGGTCAGGAGCAGGAGGTGGCGATCGCACAGGTGCGTCAGGGCGATGTCGTGGTGGTCCGCCCGGGTGAGCGTCTGCCGGTCGACGGCGAGGTGACCGAGGGCGAGAGCTATGTCGACGAATCCATGCTCACGGGCGAGCCGGTGCCGATTCTCAAGCGGGTCGGTGACAAGGCGGTCGGTGGCACGGTGAATCAGCACGGGCTATTGCAGATCAAGGCGACTCAGGTGGGCACACAGACCGTGCTGGCGCAGATCATTCGCCTGGTCGAACGTGCCCAGGGCTCCAAACTGCCGATCCAGGGCCTGGCCGACCGGGTGGTGAACGTGTTCACGCCGATCGTGATTGTCATCGCCCTCATCAGTTTCTTTGCCTGGCTGTCATTCGGTCCGGAGCCGGCGATCACGCTGGCCCTGGTCAGTGCCGTGGCGGTACTGATCGTGGCCTGCCCCTGCGCGATGGGTCTGGCCACACCGGCGGCGATCATGGTCGGCAGCGGTCGGGCCGCCGAATTGGGCGTGCTGTATCGCAAGGGCGAGGCGTTGGAGACGCTCTCCCACGTGGATACTGTCGTATTCGACAAGACCGGCACCCTCACCGAAGGCCGTCCCCGCCTGACCGATCTCGAGGCGCTGGACGGTGACCGCGCCACCGCACTGGCGTTTGCGGCGGCGGTGGAAGTGGGCAGTGAGCACCCGATCGCCCGCGCCATCGTGCAGGCAGCCAAAACGGAGGGTGTGCCATCGTGGCCGGTGACTGAATTCAGTGCCGTACCGGGTTACGGTGTCCAGGCCCGTGTGGATGGCCACCAGGTACAGCTTGGCGCCGATCGCTTCATGACCCGTGAAGGCATTTCTCTGCAGTCGGTGTCAGAGCGGGTCACCGCGCTATCCGATCAGGGTAAGACGCCCATGTATCTGGCGGTGGACGGTCAGCTGCGTGCCATACTCGCCGTGGCAGATCCCCTGAAACGCGAAGCAGCAGCGGTGATCGCTGCACTCAAGCAGCGGAATCTGCACGTGGGCATGATCACTGGTGACAATCGTCGCACAGCCGCCGCGATTGCCGCCCTCGCCGGGATCGAGACGGTGCAGGCGGAGGTCCTGCCCGAAGGCAAGGCCACCGCAGTGATCGCGCTGCAGCAGCAAGGGCGCAAGGTCGCCTTCGTGGGTGACGGCATCAACGATGCGCCAGCCCTGGCGCAGGCCGAAGTCGGCATCGCCGTCGGCTCCGGCACCGATATCGCCATCGAGGCAGCGGACGTCACGTTGACGCGCGGTGATCTGTCCGGTGTGGTGACCGCATTGCAGGTCGCGCAGCGCACCATGAGCACGATCCGCGGCAATCTGTTCTGGGCGTTCTTCTATAATATTCTATTGATTCCATTGGCCACCGGTATGTTCTATCCCTGGACCGGCTGGCATTTGAATCCCATGGTGGCCGGCGTGGCGATGGGCCTGTCCAGTGTCTTCGTGCTCAGCAACAGTCTGCGCCTCAGGCGCCTGCGGGCGGTCGCCTACGGCACGCAAACACCCTCCGACGGCACCCCCCTGCACAGCGGCCAGCAGGCCAGCGAAGTGCGCACGGCCCACGGCACGCGGTAACGAACCGACATGGCAGTAAAGACAAAGGAGCGACAGCGATGCAAACGATCCTCAAGATCTCCGGTATGACCTGCGGCCATTGTGTAGCCGCCGTGAATAAGGCCTTGCAGCAGGTCCCGGGTGTGGAACAGGCCGACGTCAGCCTCGACCCACCGCAGGCCGTGGTGACGGGGAGTGCCGATCCGCAGGCACTGGTGACGGCAGTCAAGGGAGAAGGGTATGACGCGAGTGTGCAGTGATCGCGGTCAAGGCGATCACCCCGATGCGCCGGGGCACCCGACATGGACGTAAAACCCCCACCCGTGCTCCTCTACACGGCGCCCGGCTGCCCCGATTGCGCGGCACTCAAGCAGTGGCTGCAGCAGCGGCAGATCGCCTACGAGGAACGTGATGTGACCGACCCGGGCGTCGCGGACGAGGCCAAGTCCCGTTATGGCGTGCGGGTCGCGCCCATCACGGTGATCGGTGATGCCTTCTTCTATGGTACTTTCGCACAACAAAGGGCCAGGCTCGAAGCGGCACTCGAACAGCGTGGTACGCTGCTGACGTGATCCGCTCGCATCGCCTATGGGGTAAGATTCCACAGGAAAATGCTCACCCCCCCATCACGTACGCAGATGCTGCGGCACCACACCGTTCGAAGCTGTACTCACAAGGACCCCGCCGATGAAATCGAAAGCCGCTGTTGCCTGGGAACCGAAAAAGCCCTTGTCCATCGAGATGATCGATGTGGAAGGCCCGAAGGACGGCGAGGTGCTGCTCAAGGTCATCGCCTCGGGTGTATGTCATACAGATGCCTTCACCTTGTCCGGTGACGACCCCGAGGGCGCGTTTCCCGCCGTACTCGGCCACGAGGGTGGTTGTGAAGTGGTGGAATGTGGCCCCGGCGTGAAAGGGCTGCAGCCGGGCGATCATGTGATCCCCCTGTACATCCCGGAATGCGGCGAATGCGTGTACTGCCATTCCACCGAGACCAATCTGTGCCAATCCATCGCCGCGACGGTCTGGACCGGCTACATGCCCGATGGCACACGACGGTTTTCCATGAACGGTAAACCCATCTATCACTACATGGGCTGCTCGACGTTTTCCGAGTACACCGTCGTGCCGGAGATTGCGCTGGCGAAGATCAACAAGGCGGCCCCGTTGGACAAGGTCTGTCTGCTCGGTTGCGGTGTCACCACCGGCATCGGCGCGGTGCTCAATACGGCCAAGGTGAAACCCGGCTCCACCGTCGCGGTGTTCGGTCTGGGCGGTATCGGCCTGTCCTGTATCCAGGGGGCGGTGATGGCCAAGGCGGGGCGTATCATCGCCGTGGATATCAATCCGGGCAAATGGGCCATGGCCAAGGCACTGGGCGCGACCGATTTCGTCAATCCCAGGGAACTGAGCGGCAGCGTCAAGGAGGCCATCGTGGACATGACCAACGGCGGTGTCGATTATTCCTTCGAGTGCATCGGGAATGTGCAGGTGATGCGAGAGGCGCTGGAGTGCACGCATATGGGCTGGGGCGTATCCACCGTCATCGGCGTCGCCGGCAGCGGCCAGGAGGTTTGCACCCGCCCTTTCCAACTGGTCACGGGCCGCACCTGGAAGGGTTCCGCATTCGGTGGCGTCAAGGGCCGCACGGAGCTGCCAGGATATGTAGACCGCTACATGAGCGGTGAGATCGAGCTGGACAAGATGGTCACCCACACCATGCCGCTGGAGGACATCAATCGCGCATTCGAGCTGATGCACAGCGGTGAGAGCATTCGCAGCGTGATTATCTTCTGAGTCGCCCCCACTTGCTTGCGTCTCATTATTTTCACCCTGCAGACACGCATTTCAGCCACGGAAACACAGGGAAAAACACAGACGAGATCATAGAGGTTCATTAATGTCTTGCGTGTGCTTCCAAGGCAAATGGGATTTTTGGGTTTACGGGACAACAGTGGACATACTACTGATATCCTCTCGATGATTTCACCATCAATCGATTCACTCCAGGGCACCGCATCATGAAACAGATCGAAAGCATCAAGGAATCCGGCGGCTGGCTGAACCGTTATCAGCATGAATCCACGAGCTGCCATTGCACGATGACCTTTTCGGTGTATCTGCCGCCGCAGGCAGCCACGGAAAAGGTTCCAGCCGTCTATTGGTTGTCGGGGCTGACCTGCACCGATGACAATGTCCGCACCAAGGCCGGCGCGCAGCGCTATGCCGCGGAACTCGGGTTGGCATTGATCTTTCCGGACACCAGTCCGCGTGGCGATGACGTGCCCGACGTACCGGAGCGCTACGACCTGGGCAAGGGCGCCGGCTTTTACGTAAATGCCACGCAGGCGCCCTGGGCGACGCATTATCGAATGTATGACTACGTCACCGTGGAACTCCCGGCCCTGATCGAGGCCAACCTGCCCGTGCTCCCCGGTGTCAAGTCCATCAGTGGTCATTCCATGGGCGGTCACGGCGCGTTGATCTGTGCATTGAAGGAAAAGCACGCCTATCGCTCGGTATCCGCCTTTGCACCGATCTGCCATCCGGTGAAGTCACCCTGGGGCGAAGGCTGCTTTGGCGCCTATCTGGGTGATGATCAGGCGCAGTGGAAGGCCTACGATGCCACGGAACTGATCCTGGCCGGACACGAGCCGGTGCCCGTATTGATCGATCAGGGGACCGACGACGAGTTCCTGGCCGGACAGCTGTTCCCGCAGGATCTGCAAGCGGTCTACGTCGCCCGCAGCGGAGAACTCAAGCTGCGCATGCAGGACGGCTACGACCACAGCTATCATTTCATCGCCAGCTTCATCGGCGACCATCTGGCGTATCACGCCAAGGCGCTGCGGGAATAGGCCAGCATGGGGCGGCAGACGCTGCGGTCGCAGCCGCGGCTGTGGCTGGCGATCGCCACGCTGCTGCTGGCATTCAACATGCGCTCCACACTGGTCGCCGTGGCACCGGTGATGGACCAGATCCGCGCGGAGTATGTGATCTCCGCGGCCGGGGCCGCACTGCTGACCGGCCTTCCCGTACTGTGCTTCGGTGCACTCGCCCCGCTGGCGCCGGCGCTGAGCCGCCGCGTCGGGACCAAGACCGTGTTGTACTACTGCGCCGCCCTGATCGGGCTGGGCGGACTGCTACGGGTCGTGCCCGGTCTCCCCGCGTTGCTGGCCGGGACACTGTTGTTGGGCGGCGCCACCGCCCTGGCCAATGTCCTGCTGCCCGGACTGGTGAAGCACTATTTCGCCACCCAGGTGGGCCTGATGACCGGTCTCTATCTGGTCGCCATGAACGGTGGCGCCAGCGTGGGGGTCGTTCTGACGGCCACCTGGGTGGAGGCCGGCGCCAGCTGGCGTCTGCCGCTGGGGGTACTGGCGCTCCCGGCACTGGTCGCCGCGCTGGTCTGGCGGGCGCGCCTGCGCACGGCGGAGGCCGTGCAGCCCGCTACCACAGCACCGTCCGCACTCTGGCGCGATCCTCTGACCTGGCAGATCACCGCCTATATCGGGCTGCAATCGTCGGCCTTCTATGCGATCGTCTCCTGGCTGCCGAGCATCCTGACCGACGCCGGCCTCAAACCCGCGGCGGCCGGCGCCCAACTCGCGCTGCTCACCGTCATCGGGGTTCCGGCTGCCCTGCTCACGCCGCTACTGGCCGTGCGCCTCGCCGATCAGCGCCTGCTGGCCATGGGCCTGGCGCTGATCACCGCCAGTGGGTTTACCGGTATGGCCGTCTGGCCCGGGGTGATGAGCTCGCTGTGGAGCAGCTTGATCGGGATCGGATTGGGTGCGGCATTCAGTCTGTCGATGACCTTGATCGTACTGCGCAGCCGCGACCCGCAGCAGGCCGCCAGCCTGTCCGGCTTTGCCCAGTCCGGTGGCTACCTGCTGGCCGCCAGCGCCCCGATCCTGGTCGGTGCCCTGCGGGATACCAGCGGCGGTTGGGAGTCGGCACTGTGGCTGCTGGTGGGCCTCGCGATAGCGCAGGCCCTGTTCGGGCTCGCGGCCGGCCGCGATCGTTATGTCGGCCCGCAACCGCCGCACCCGGAGCGGCTGGCAGAGGCCGAATGGGCCGCCATCGCGGCCACGGCAGCGGCGGCGGATAAGGCCACCGGCGACGACCTGGATTCGTAGTCCCCCGCCCTTCCGACAGGGCTGAAGCGCCGGTGTGCCCCCGAGCACGTTTCTCACCAGCCTGTTAATCTGAGCACAGGCTGTACGCATCCAGTGTGAGATCCGGCCCGCCCATCAACCTGAAAGACTCACTTCAGCCACGGAAGCACACGGGCAAGATCGTACGCTTCATACAACGGTCTCCTCACTCGCCAGGTGCTGAGCCGGAGCCTTACGACACTGTTTCATCTCGGTGTCTTCCATGTGCTTCCATGGCAAATATGGTTTTTTGGATCATTCAGGGAAGACCTATGTTCAGCCTCTCGTATCATTCTTCGACCAGACAAATCCGCCAGCGGCTAGTGATGATCGGGGTTCTGTGCCTCAGTGCCGGGTGTTCAGAGCCTGTTGAGCCGCCCCAGGCCACACCGCCCTCGGTTTCCGTTGTGGTCCTGGAAAGCTCTGAAGTCCGCCCATCCCGCGACTTTGTCGCCAGAACGGCAGCGTCAGCCAGGGCCTGGCTCACACCGCGCATCGAAGCCGAGATCAGAGAGATTCTGTTCCGGGAGGGATCCCGGGTGCGTGAAGGGCAGGTTCTGGTCAGGCTGGAAGATACCCGTGTCCGTGCAGATCTCCAGCAGGCCAAAGCAGAGCTGACCGCCGCCAGGGCGGAGGCCGAATCCGCCCGGAAAAACCTCAACCGAGGTGAAGAAGTCGCTGCCAAGGGGTATCTGTCCGAGGCGGATATGGACACGCTCAGGGATCGCTCCAATGCTGCGGCAGGTCGCCTGGAGAGCGCAGAAGCCGCGGTGCAGAAAGCCACTACCAATCGGGAATACGCCGAGATCAAGGCACCGTTTGACGGCTGGATCGGCAGGCTGAATTACGATGTCGGTGCCGTCGTCGGCCCGGCCAGCGGACCGATTGCGGAAGTGCTGGTAACGGATCCGATCTATGTGGAGTTCCAGCTCAATGAGTCCGACTACGTCGCATTCCGCCGCTTAGGCAGCAGCTCTGGCGCGAGCATCGTCAGCAAATTGTCGCTTCGCCTGACGCTGCCGGACGGTAAATATTACAACCAGAACGGTATACCCAACTTTGCCGATGTGCAGACCGATGCCAGTACCGGCACCGTCGCCATGCGGGCGGAGTTCCCCAATCCGGATGCCGTTCTGTTGCCCGGGCTGTATGTCACACTGCATATCGAAGGGCGGGCCGGTGAGCCTCAGGTCCTGGTGCCACAAGCGGCCGTACAGGAGACCATCGAAGGTAAATTTGTCCTCGTCGTAGACGACCAACAGAAGGTCATCCAACGGTTCATCAAAACCGGCTCGCGTCAGGGCGCTATGCTGGCCACCGAGAGCGGCCTGGAGGTGGGCGAGCGCGTAATTGTCGAAGGTCTGCAGAAAGTCCGCTCCGGGGTGACCGTCAATCCGGTACCGAAACAGATAGACCCGGATACCGGAGTACTCACCGACCTCACCCTTGGCGGTGAGGTTGACCAATGATCCTGAAAAACTTTCTTCAGCCACGGAAGCACACGGAAATACACGGACAAGTTCATATGCTTCACACAACAGCCCTCGCCACCTACCAGGCACTGCGTCGGGGCCTTGCGACGCTGCTTCATCTCAGCGTCTTCCGTGTGTTGCCGTGGCAACCAGGGCTTTCGGGATGATCAGTCGCGTCTTCATCCAGCGCCCCAGGTTTGCGTTCGTTATTTCGATCGTGATAACCCTCGCCGGCCTGCTGGCATTGCAGACGCTTCCCGTCAACATGTATCCCGACATGGCGCCGCCCAAGATCCGGGTCATGGCAGTGCTCCCCGGAGGGAGTCCCCAGATCGTCGAAGAGGCGGTCATCCGCCCGATAGAACAACAGCTCAACGGTGTCGAGGGCATGATTTATATCGAGTCGTCGGCCTCCGATGATGGCTCGGCGATGATCACGCTGTCGTTTGAAAGCGGCACCGATACCGATATTGCCCAGATCAACGTGCAGAACCGGGTTGCGCTGGCTGAACCCTTCCTGCCGGAAGAGGTCAGGCGACAGGGCGTTGCCGTCAGCAAACAGACCGGCAACATGTTGATGGGCATCAACCTCATATCACAGCGCCCCGACCTGGATGCTGTCTTTCTGAGTAATTATGCCTCCAGTCATCTGGTTGAAGCCCTGGGGCGGGTACCTGGCGTTGCGTCCGCCGAGGTCATGGGTGCCAAGGACTACAGTATGCGTGTCTGGCTTGATCCCCGGCGCATGACGTCTCTGCGGGTCACTGTGGCCGAAGTGGTCGCAGCGTTACGGGAACAGAACCAGATCGTCGCGGCCGGCAAACTGGGACAGGCGCCCGTTCCTGAGGGGCAGCAATTCGTCTACAGCATTCAGAGTAAAGAGCAGTTGTCAGACTCCGCCGAGTTCGCCCAGACGATCATCCGGGTAAACCAGGACGGTGGATTTTTACGCCTTAGTGACGTCGGACGGATCGAGTTGGGCTCACGATCCTATACCTCGACTGCCAAACTGAATAATCAGGATACTGCATTTCTGGTCATCTATCAGTTACCCGATGCCAACGCCCTGGAGGTCGCCGGACAGGTAAAAGAGGCTGTCGAAGAGTTCGCTCGGAGCTTTCCCGACGGGGTCACGCACAGCATACTTTTTGACTCTACTGAGTTCATCAGCCGGTCAATCCGAGAAGTAGTCATTACGCTTGTCCAGGCCGTCGCACTGGTCATCCTGGTCGTGTTTCTGTTTCTGCAACGCGGACGGGCAACACTCATTCCCGCCATTGCCATACCGGTTTCCCTGATTGGTACTTTCGCAGTCATGGCGGCACTGGGTTATTCGATCAATATCATTACACTGTTTGGCCTGGTACTCGCGATCGGAATCGTTGTCGATGATGCCATTGTGGTTGTCGAGAACGTGCAGCGGATAACGCAAGAAGAGAAGCTGCCTATCCAGGAGGCCGTCACCAAGGCCATGGAGCAGGTAACCGGACCCGTCATCGCGACCACTCTGGTGCTGTTGGCGGTGTTCGTACCGGTGGCATTCATGCCTGGGATCACCGGGAAGCTCTATCAGCAGTTCTCAGTCACGATTTCAGTGGCGGTCATCATCTCGTCCATCAATGCACTCACCCTCAGCCCGGCGCTCTGTGTGTCGTTGCTCGGCCGTGGGGCCAGCCAATCGATCAGCTGGCTGCGACCGCTCGAGCGGTTGATAACCGTCGGCACGAAAGGCTATTCCGGGCTCCTCACAAGATTGCTTCGCAAGAGCGCCTTGGTCGGGATAGCCCTGGTGATCATGCTCGCAGTCAGCACGGGTCTGTTCAACGCTGTGCCGCTGGCGTTCGTACCCCCAGAGGATCAGGGCTTCCTGTTCGTGAATGTGCAATTACCGGTTGCCGCTTCCCAGGAACGAACCGATGTGGTGCTCCAGAAAGTGACGGATATGGTGCTGGAAGACCCCGCCGTCACCGACGTTATTTCCGTTTCCGGTTTTTCTCTGCTGGATGGTGCCGGATCCAATAACGGTCTCGGTATTATCGTACTCAGCGACTGGTCAGAACGAGAAGTGCCTGGCCTCGGCCTGGATGAAATTGTGCCTCGATTGTACTCAAGGTTATGGACGATTCCGGAGGCCCAGGTCATGGTGTTCAATGCGCCACCCATTCCCGGGCTGGGTGTCTCCGCAGGGTTCGATTATCGTTTGCAGGACAATCTTGGGCGCGACATTTCGGAGCTGGTTCAGGTAATGAACGGGCTGATCTTCGAGGCCAATCAGCAGCAGGAGTTGTCCCGGGTTTACAGTACCTACCGTGCCAATATCCCCCAGTACCTGCTCGAAGTAGACCGGAACAAGGCCAAGGCCCTGGGTATTCAGCTATCCGATATCTTCTCCACACTGCAGACCCAGTTTGGTTCGCTGTATGTGAATGACTTTACGTATTTTGGCAGGAACTACCGGGTGCAGCTGCAGGCCGAGGGAGAGTTCCGGAAAGGGCCGGAGGATCTGGCATATTACTCGGTCCGCAACCGTGATGGCGACATGGTGCCGCTATCCACACTGGCCACACTGAAACCCGTGCTCGGGCCTGCCAATATCGCGCATTTCAACCTCAAGCGTTCCGTGACGGTGTCTGGAGAACCGGCAGCGGGGTTTGCCAGTGGTGATGCCATCAGGGCGATGGAAGCGCTTTCTGAGAATCTGCCGCAGGGTTACGAATACAGTTGGGCCGGGCAGAGCCTGCAGGAGATACAGGCCGGCAATCTGGCGATGGTGATCTTCCTGCTGGCAATTGTTTTTGTATACCTGTTTCTGGTCGCACAATACGAGAGCTGGGCCCTGCCCTTTGCCGTCATCGGTGCCGTCCCCATCGCCATTTTCGGCGCCCTGGCCGGACTGTGGCTGACGGGCCTTGCGAACAACATATACGCCCAGGTCGGGCTGGTCCTGTTGATTGGACTGTCCACCAAGACGGCCATCCTGATTGTCGAGTTTGCCATGCAGCTGCGCAAATCCGGGCTGAGTACCGAAGAGGCCGCAACCAAGGCGGCGGTGCTGCGTTTCAGGGCGGTACTGATGACGGCCTTATCGTTTGTGCTTGGCGTGCTGCCACTGGTCTTTGCCACCGGTGCGGGCGCCGGCAGCCGCGTCAGCCTGGGTGTCCCGGTGCTGAGCGGCATGGTTGCGGCCACCCTCCTCGGAACGCTTCTGGTCCCCATCTTCTACAAGTGGGTGCAGACGCTTCGGGATCGCAGGATGATTTGATCTGGCCGGTCAGGGGTGGCCGCCGGTGCGCCGCTGCGCGCCTGTCCTTCTACGGGAGCGTCCCCCTGGTATGTCTCGTGAGGGCGCCGGTCGCCAGCACAATACACCCCCCCCCGGCCGCAGCACACGCCGGCGCAGTGCACATCGGCACCTAAACAAAATCGGCTTACAGCCCGCGCCAATGCTTGATTCTGGATTCGGGCCGAGTCATTTAACCGGACAGTCGTGATTGGAAAAGACTGATTGTCGACACTGATTGAAGCACCTGTGCACCCCGCTTGCAGCGGGCCGGATCCACCGAATCGCATCGGTCTGCTAAAATCTCAGATGTCGGGCGACACAGACGGCAGTCTGGCACTTCGACCCGCCATACAGGAGGTTGATCATGACTGACACCACTAACTGGAGCCTGAAAGGCAACTACTTCGAAGCCTGCAACTGTGAGGTGGGCTGTCCGTGCGTGTTCCTCAGTGCACCCAGCGAGGGGGAATGCACCGCACTCGTCGCCTGGCACATCGACCAGGGAAACTTCGGCGCCGTGAAGGTCGACGGGCTGAACGTCGCGCTTGCGGTGCACTCACCCGGGCACATGGCCGAGGTGAAGTGGAACGTCGCACTCTACCTGGACGAGAAGGCCAGCGAAGCCCAGCGCAGCGCCTTGACGACCATCTTCGCCGGCCAGGCTGGGGGACACCCCGCCATGCTGGCCGCACATATCGGGGAAGTAATCGGTGTGAAGACGGCCAAGATGAGCTTTGAGGCCAAAGGCAAACAACGCAGCTTGCGGATGGAGAAGATCGGTGAAGTCACGATCGAGAGCATCGAAGGCCAGGGCGGGGCGGAGGTGACCATCGACAATCACCCGCTGTGTATCGCGCCCGGCTACGCCATCGCTGTGTCACGATCGAAGGAGGCACGTTACCAGGATCACGGCCTCGACTGGAAGTTCAGCAACCGGAATGGCTTCCATTCTCCGTTCACTTATCAGAGCGCCTAGACGCATTCGTCCATGCCGGCGGTCGACCTGGGTGCGATCCACCGACGCGACCGGCGTGTCGTGGCGGCCGGACTCGTCGGCATCACCGCGCTGTCCTGGGTATACGTCGTATATCTGGCGTTGCACATGTCGTCCACCCTGCCGACATCGGCGATGGCCATGCCCCGTTGGCAACCTTGGGGGGCGGTCGAGTTCGCACTGATGGCGCTGATGTGGGCAGTGATGATGGTGGCCATGATGGTGCCCTCCGCCTCGCCGATGATTCTCACGTTCACGACCGTTCAACGCGATCGTTTGGCACAGGGAAATGCCGTTGTGCCCACCTCGATCTTTCTGGCCGGTTACGTGCTCGCGTGGAGCGCCTTCAGCCTGATCGCGACCCTGGCCCAGTGGGGTCTGCACCAAGCCGCCTTGCTCTCGCCGATGATGGTCGCTACCAGTCCGGTATCCGGTGGGTTGCTGTTGATCACGGCCGGAGCCTATCAAGGGAGCCGGCTCAAGAACGTCTGCCTGTCCAAGTGCCGCACGCCGCTGGGCTTTCTGCTCACCGAATGGCGTGACGGTCACCGTGGCGCACTGCTGATGGGCTTGCGCCACGGCGCCTTTTGCACGGGGTGCTGCTGGGCATTGATGGCGCTGTTGTTTGTGGGTGGCGTGATGAACCTGCTGTGGGTCGCCGCCATCGCGGCGTTCGTACTGATCGAGAAGATCGCCCCGCAAGGATGGCCGGTTGCACGCGTTGCGGGTCTGAGCCTCGTGACTTGGGGTGGCTGGCAGTTGCTCGGCGCGATCTTCTGACGTGGCGAACATCTACCCCGTGCGATCGTTTCGCGCTGTAGCACGATGCGCCACGGCGCTCAACAGACCGTACACCATCGATCTGTGCATCAGATTCTCGCGCCGCAGAAATCGGTGTGTGTGTATCGTCACGATCCTGTGGGCGCGCTATTGCAAAGTGCGTTGCAGCGACGTACTCTGCTGACCGCTGCCTCGACGGAGTGGACTCAAATGTCGGCAGTGCACTGTCAGAACAGTGTGGCATTCACCAATGGATGGAGAGTCGCCCATGCGAGTGGCGCTGGAGTTCAACGGAGTTCAGGTGCGAGGCGCGATCGCACTGCGTGAGCCACTCGTCTGGCCGGTATGGTTTGCCGTCGATGGCGATGCGATGCGTGCGCTGCTCGGGGATGTCACCGCATCATCATGGATCCATGCCCCGGGACCACAGGCCGGCACTGCGGCGCTCGAATGGAATCGCACCCTCGTACCATCCGGTATTCCTGAATCCGCCTCCGGCGTAGGACTGGCACTCCTCTATACCGAGGGCGGGAAATCCAGTACCACGGCACGCGCCCAGTACGAAGCATTCTCCGAACGCGTGCGCCAGATCGCCCTTGACGCGGCGGCCGAGGCTGCTGGACTGGCGCCGTTACTCGCCTTCCGGAATGCAGGGCGCGGGCAGACGCCGAACATCGATGCGCTTACCAAAGGTATCGAGCACGACATTCTGGTCTCACCGGGAACAGACCACGACGCACCGGACGACGATGCGGCCACTGCATTCGCGTATGTGGCAAGGATGCTGGCACCTCTCGCACCCGGTAGTTCCGTGCAGCGCAAGGAGGTGACGCCCTCCCCGGTGGACGTGCCGATCGATGCTCCGATCATCAGCCCGGTCGCTCCGAGCGCGCCCGTGCGGCGGGTGATACCGGGCCTGGTGACATTTCCGGAACGTATTCGACCCAACCTGCCTCGCTCCACCCTGGGCGAGGGAACCGTCGCTGCATCTCTCATACAGTTCTGGCCGTCCACCAACGTCGCCAGGTTGAGGATGACCGACATCCGTCGCTCCCTCCCGACCCGTACCGCGCTGCGTGATACGTTACGCACCTCCCTCACGCTCAGCGGTCGTCTGCGTCGGGAGGAATGACATGGCCTTCGTGCGTGGTGCCACCCTCCTCGATCTCCTTGCCGAGGTACCCCCCGGGGCACAGGGTTTCATACCCGATGAGGTCCAGCGCTTCATAGAACTGCTCAACATCGCCGACCTGACGACGCGCACATCAGGTGCGTTCTTCGTACACGAAGGGCGGGTGAGTTCCGCCACCGATATCGGGCTCGTCCTCGGGCCCGGCTTCCCGATCGAGATCCCGGGGCTGACCGTGGGCGTGCCGTTCCAACTGGGTTGGGTGCGTGCAGTGACGGGTGGCGCGGACACCGACCTCGAGGGCGAACCCACCGGCTGGCTGCTCGACCTGGTGCTCGACCGTGTTGCCGTCGTGATCCCGATCGGCAAGCCGGGTGAAGTCATTCCGGCATCACCGTCGTCACCCGCCTTCATGCGCCCGGCGCCGAGCGGTGGCAGTCGAGTGAAGCTGTATGCGCGCGGCGTGCTGCGCATCGAGGGCGGTGTGTCCGGCACCTCGGTGCGACTCATTGCCGACCCCGATCCGCTGGTACCGACCACACCCAGCGGCACGGTGATCGAAACGGGCTTCTCACCGCCCCACCTGCTGTTACACGAGAGCGGTTTCGGGCTCACGGTCGACCGGGTGGTGCTCGACCTCACCAGCAGCTACACCCCCACCGACATCACGGCGCGTGAGCACGGGCCCGACTTCGAGGGGCTCTCCGTTCGGCAGGCGACGCTCTTCCTGCCGCGCAACATCCCGTTCATCGGCGATGTGAACCTCGGTGTCCGCGACCTGCTCGTGGGATGGAAGCCGACCACATCGTTCCAGGGGGAGGGTCAGCTGGAGCTCGGTGTGCCGCTCAGCGGTGCGCTCACATTGCGCTTCTATCAGGAGATCGAGGGGCGCGTCGTGGAACTGGGCGGGCTCTCCGGGGCCGGCCGCTCGCACACAGTCACCGTGCACGCGGAAACGGGACCCACCGCGCGCATCATTGCGCGCTTCCCGACGCCAAGCACCGACGCGTCATTCTTTCGCCCCGACCATCAGCTCGCGCTCGGCCCGGACTCCGGCTGGTTCGACGTACCCATGGCGCCCGGTGGTCCCACACTGGTGGTGTTCCAGCGCCAGCCGGATGCCGACGGCAAAATGGTGTCGACCGAACACACCTTCGCCTTCGTGCGCTCCACCGACACCACCGCATTACTGCCGCATATCCGCGTGCGCTACGCGAACACCGGCTTCTCGCACGAGTTCGATGAGGTCGTGTTCCTGCGCGGGCCAGGCATAGCGCTCGACTTCGTGCAATTCTCGGCCATCCAGCCGCCTGCCGAGCCGGGACACGCGTGGACCGATGAGGATCGCGACGGCCTGCGCTGGAGGTGGGAGAGCGACGGCAGTACGCGCAGCGGTACGGGGATGACGTTCGACCTCGACACTGGCTGGGCGCAGGGGACGCACACGGTCACGCTCACCGACCGGCAGGAGAAGGTGCGCCGCTGTCGCATCGAAGTGGTGGACGTGGGGCCGCTCTTCGTGGGGCACCGCACCGGTCAGGTGCGGCAGGTGGTCGGTACGAGCAACGTGCCGGCGGCCATCCGGGCGGTGGAGAATTCGTGGAACCTGATGGCGTTCCACGCCACCGATGCACGCATTGCCGCCTCCTCCCCGGCGACGCTGAGCGGGGGTGTGCTCAGCGTGCCGCAGGGCACGCTGGCCGAGGTGACGATCGGCGAGAACACCGATCCCACCGATCCGGCGACGCCACCGCCACCCACGATGTCGCCGCTACGTCATCTGTTTATCCGGATGAACTTCAATGACAACACCCCCACGTCGTGGCGACGCATCCATGCATCCGAGGCACTCCCATTCGGGCCACCCAGACCGTACCCGCGCTATCTCGGGACTAGCGAACAACTGGATTCGCCCGACGATGCGCTCATCGGCGCTCCTCCCGGCACCGGCGACATCAGCGCCTGGGTAGCTTCCCTGCCGGGCGACACGCGGTTCATCGTGATCGGTCGATGCTGTGACATCCGGATCAGCACAGAGACCCGCAATCGCGACCTGGCCAACGAGCGCTTTGCCAAGGGACGCGACATGCTCATCGCGGCGGGCGTCGATGCGGCGCGCATCCAGGGCATCGGCGAGCAGGGGATGGTGCCCGGCCCCGACGGCGCGGCCTACGCCAACGCGACGAACTTCGCGCCTACCGGCCCGATCCGCGACGAGATCGACGAGGCCTGGCGCATCCTCGTGGACTACGACGATGCCACGCGCGCCAGTTGGGGCGACACGCAATCGCGTCCGGAGCGGATCGCGGCGCGCGGCGTGGACATCTACGCGATTCTGAGCGACCCCGCCACCACGCCGCCGGTACCGGACAGCGGCGAGTCCGCCACCCGCGGTGCCGACCTCATGCGCGCCCTGGTGCCGGGCGAGGACCCCGAGACCACGGCTCCGCACGATCCGAGCATGCCGCAACCGGCCTATCGGCTGGCGGTGAAGGCAGCCTGGGATTCGCCGAGCATCGTGAACGATGTGGACTGGATACCCACGCTGGCGCAGATCACGCTCGAGTGGGCGTCCACCGACGTACAGGTACCGGGACTGTCGGGCGGCAGCACCGTCGCGCCGGTCAATCCGAATCCGGGCACCGGTCCCGATCTCTGGCGCATCATCGCCCGCTTCACCACCGACCAGCGCAGCGGACAGACCTCGTTCCTGCTCTCGCTCGACTCCATGGGCGATGCCGATGGACTGTTCGCCATCGTGAAACCGGACGCCGCGAGCCGCGTCGACGAGACGGTGGCCGTGACCCTCGCGCTGGCCCCGGCGCTGCTGGGCAGCATCACGACCGATGATCCGGCCGGCGCCGGCGTGCGCATCGCCGCCCTCACCGCCGCCGCGGCGGCCGCGGCGGCGCTCGAGATCGATGGCGAGCACGTCATCAAGGATGGCAAGGTCATCGTCGAGAAGCTGGAGGGAGAGGCACGCCTGCGGGCGATCGACGCCAGCGACGGGATGAAGGTGCGCCTCGGCGTGGACTACACCGCGTCATTCGGCGTGAGCGCGAACCTGGGCGGCGCAGTGGGCGTGTCCACCAGCGAACCGATCAAGGTCCGCTACAAGAACGTGGGGCTGGAGTACGAACACGACACCACGAAGCCACTGCTCGAGCGGGTACGCTTCGTCTTCGAGGACGCCCAGTTCGAGGTCGCCGATCCCGGGCGGTGGTCCATCACCGGCGCGCTCGGCAGGCTGCTGGGAATCACCGCGATCCGTGTCGGTGCGGGCTCGATCTGGGTGGAGGTGGACATCGAGTTCGCGCTTGATCTGGGCGTGGTGAAGATCTCGCGCACGACCATCCGGCTGGAGATCGATACCGATGTCGAGCCGCCGTCGATCTCGGTAGGTATCCGCGGCATCAAGGCCTCGATCGACGTACCGGCCGCGGTGAAGGGCGGCGGCGAGTTGATGATCCTGCCGGACGGGTTCGGGGCGAGCCTGGAGCTCGATATCATCCCGGCCAAGCTGAAGGCGTGGGGCAGCTTCGCCTATCGCGACCCGAGCATGGTGCATATCGAGGGCGGTGTGCAGTTCGCCACCGGCATCCCGCTGGGCAATACCGGTCTCGGCCTGTTCGGATTTGCCGGTCGCTTCGTGGCCAACGGAGCGCGTAACCTGGACGGGCTGGATCCCGTTGACGTCTACGCCCGCGAGGTCGGCTGGCACAGGCGTTCGTCGCTCACCAAGTACAAGCCGCAATCCAGCCAGTTCGCAGTGGGCTTCGGCGCGATGGTCGGCACGCTCCCCGACGCCGCGTTCACGTTCAACGCAAAGGGGATGCTCACGATCGGCTTCCCCGATATCTCGGTCGTCTTCTCCATCGAGGCGGTATTGGTGAAGCCCCCGGTTGGTGCGGCCGAGGAAGACCGTTCCAGTACACCCGCGGGGGGCGGGCTGCAACTGCTGGGCATCGTCTCCATCGATCCCACGGCCATCGGCGTCGCCATCAGCGCCGATTACGAGATCCCGCGCGTCCTCAAGCTGCAGGTGCCGGTCGGTGCCTACTTCCCGCTGCAGACGAGCACGCAGGGCGGGTACGTGCGTGTGGGCTCCGACGGCGGCGACGACCGGCCCGATCGTCCGGTCACGGTGCAACTACTCCCCGACATTCTCGACCTTCGGGCGACGGCGTTCTTCATGGTGGAGGAGCGTCACCTCCGGAAGCTCGGCAAACGCGACACGCTCAACTTCGAGGGCTTCTCGATCGGGATGGGCGCCGGCCTGAGTGTGAAATGGGGAGGTAGCTCCATCTACCTCAAGGCGTCCATCTCCGTGCTGGTGGGAATGGGCACGCGGCCGTTCGTGCTCGCCGGCGGGCTGTACGTGTCTGGCGAGCTGCGCCTGGTGATCGTCAGTCTCAGCGCCTCGGGCGAACTCGAAGCGCTCATCACCGAGACCGGTTCGCAGCTCGTCGGCAAGTTCTGCGGCAAGGTGGATTTCTTCTTCTTCAGCATCAAGGGCTGCGTCGACTTCACGGTCGGCTCCACCCCCGCACTGGCACCGCCGCCTGCCGACCCGCTCGTGACCAGCCTGGTCCTGGCCGACAAATTCACGCGCGTGGTCGGCGCGGGCCAGGAGGCGCTCGTCGGGCTGGGTAGCGCCCAGACGGCGTGGCCGGATACGGTGCCGGTGCTGCGTTTCGCTCACCGCGTGCGTTCCAGCATCCCGACCACACCCACCGGATTCGCACCCTCACCGACCCAGGGTTGGGGAGGGGTGGAGTGGTCGGGTACGAATCGCGTGCGCTACCTCTACGAATTGCAAGCAGTGGAACTCGTGCGCATAGAGGCCGATGGCAGCGAGTCCACACTCGACACGCACACCTGGCCGGCGGTCTGGTGGATGCCCTCCTTCCGTCCCGCCGTACCCGCGGACGGCAGCACGCCGGCATCCACGCACGAAGGCTGGGATCTGGCGCTGCTGCGTTGGGATCCGGCGCCCTGGTCACGGGCGCACACCGAGGGTGGTGAAGGGCTGTCATCCGATCCGGCTGACAATCTCGGCCGCGTCTGCGATCCGGCGCCACGACCCACGCACTACTGTGTGCTCGGCGGCACCGGTAAGCGGATCGCCCCGGGGCGCGTGCAGTTCACGGCACCGCCGAGCGGCCACACGCCCTACCCGCCCGACTTCTTCGTAGCCGGCATGGAGGGCGTGCCGCCCAGCTTCCCGGTGACGACGCTCAGCGCGCTGGCCGCCATCTTCGGCTTCGGGTTCGAACCCGGGGTGAGTGGGGCGCTGCCGATCCCCTTCACGCCGGCCGGCGAGTCGGTGGCGCTCACGCACGCCTGGCGATTGCCCCGGTACACCCGGGCCTCGGTCACGGCGATGAGCCTGGGTATCCAGGGCACGTTCGTGCCCGAGGTGTCGGAGCCGGAATTACTCCTCGCCGTGTGCCTCACCGTGCCGGACATTGGCGGACGCGAGACGAGCTGCCTCGATATGGCGCAGCTCAAGCGCTACGAGCGCTTCCGCGGCAGCGAGATCAGGATTGGCAACGTGCGCTTCAGCGCCGGGCGTGGCCTGCTCGGTGCGGCCGACAAGTTCCCCGTTAACGCACCGGACGGCAACCACGAGCTGACCTTCAGCGATGGTGCGCTCCAGGCGGCCCTGCCCACGGAGACCGATCGTGTCTCATTACAACTCGGCGCGACCGAGGCTGCGACGATTGCCGCGTACGGTCTCGATGGCGATGGTCGGGTCGTGGCACAGGAGACGTCCCGGGGGCCGGCAGGCATGGTGCACGCGATCACCCTGCGGGGTGCGGGCATCCTGTCCGTGCGGATCAAGATGAATCGTGGCGTGGGACACCTGATCAGCTTCTGCCACGACATCGACACGTTCGTCGGTGAGGAGAAGATCGTGGCGCAGATCATGTCGCTGTTCCAGCCCGCCAGCCTGTCGGCCACGGTGAATCGCAAGGCGCCGCCGCGGCTGCCACTGCCGATCGTATTTGGAACGAGCCAGGGCAAGCCGCAGGCGTGGCCCGGCGAAATCCTGAGCGTGTCGGTGAAGGGGCGCCATGGCTGTGCCTACGTGCGCTACCGGCCGCGCATCGCGGGGCCGTGGACTGCCTTCCAGGTGATGCCCTATCCCTACTTCCACATCGGCGTGGTGCGCATCTGTGGTATCCGGCACGACGCCATCGTCGCTGCCGACAACGACGATGCCGCGCGCGACGAGCTGCGCGATGCGTGGAACAACGCGACCGAAACCGAGAATCCCATCGAACGCTACAGGTTGCTCGACCCTGGCATGCGCTATGCCGTTCAGATCAGGTACCGCGCGGCGGTATGGGTGGGCGAGGAGTCCACCCAGACCCCTCCGTCGGCGTCGACGCTGGATTTCGACGCCCCGCCGTCCGGCGTTACGATCACGGATCACGCACCTCGCTTCCACTTCCGGACGGCCGATGTCGGCACACTTCCCGACGCCGAGCTGCGGGACTTCGCGAAGCAGCAACGGTTCGATCCACGCGCACTCGCACGCTACCTGCGGGGCTTCGACCCGGTGGCCGAAGTGCCGTCCCATCTGCGCGGCGATCCGCTACTGGTGTGGTTCGAGGTGGAGTGGATCGAGGACCTGCTCGACCGCTATGGCTACGCGCTGCAGGTGATCGTGCGCCGCACCGATCCACCGCCTACACCGCCATCGGGCATCCCGGTAGTGATCCTGCCCCTGCTGGAACCATTCGTATGGGGCGGACTGCCGTTCGAGCTGCGCAACCTGGCCGACCAGCGACTCATCAGCGCGGCGGTGGCCGCACCGTGCCTGGAGGATGCACCGGTGGATGGCGCAACGTTGCAGGTGACGGCCGAACTCGCACCACGGGCACGCTACGATCTGGTGGTACAGGCCGTGCCTTCGGCTGGTGGCGCGGCTATCGACATCGGGCTCTCGCACTTCCGCGCCTCACGCTACACCGATGTCACTGAACTCATTGAGGCCACCGGCTTCGGCTTCACGACACCCAATCCGTTCTATCCGCTCGACGTGCTGGTGACCGGCGCGCCGCCGTCCGACGAGCAGCTCGCCGACGATGAACTGTTGGACGCGGCGCTCACTGCCATCGGGCTCGATCCATTCGCGCCGGCCAGCGGCCCGCGGTCGGTGGCGCTCTGGCTTAAGGTTGACACTGAGGTTGACACACAGTGGCGGCTGGTAGGGCTGCTCCTCGATAGTGACGAGGCACTGCTGCGCGCACCACGGCTGATCGATCCGGTCAGCAACCCGCCCCGCCTCGACATCCTCGACGCGAGTATCCCGGGCATAGCGTCCCCCGCTCCCTCCACGCTCGTGCCCGTACGCTCGAACGAGTCGGCGACACGCGTGCTCCTCGCCTGCTCACCCGGCATCGCGGTACCGGAGCAGGCCAGCCTGCAGTTGCGCATCACCGAACCAGCCGGCACGCGCATCGCTTCCCGCAGCATCAACTCCATTCCGCTGGTCGTCCTGCAGGAGCGGACATGAGCGCACTGCCTCCACGCTGGGCCATGGGTGCCTCCGGCATCGACGGTGCCGGCGACCCCCACCTTGTCGACGGCATCCATCTCCGGGTGTACGTAGCGCCGCAGCTCGGGCTGCCGGTCTGCCCTTTCCTCGTCTATCGCGTGGAGAAGGAGATCGTGCAGGACCTCGTCGCGCGCGGCACACGTACCGGCATCGCCTGGGTGGATGCGTACGGACGCGTGCTCACACTCCCGTTCACCGTGACGCCGGACAATCCGGTCACGGGCCACCTCTTGCGCAACAGCGGCGAGGTCGCGATCGCGGTGAGCGTACAGGGTGGGCGGAACCGTCGGACGCCGGTCCTCACCCACCGTCCAATGGAAACGCATGGAACGGAGGATGCGCTGGTCGTAGCGGCCTATGTCGACACAACGGCTGGGCGCCGCTTCATCGGCGAACGCACCGCGTCGCCGTACACCGTGGCCGGTTCGCACATCGATGGCGTGGTGATCTCCGGGGAGGGGGTGGTGCGTGCCGCGGCCTGGGTAGCCGCCGACGTACGCGCGGTGGAGAAGTTCAAGCCAACCAGTTTCCTCGCCCTGCCGTACGAGTCGGCGCCCCGCTACCGGGGCCTGCCGTTCGCGCGCGACACCGCTGAGAACCGGGTGCGCCGCGGCGCACCGCAGCGGCTGGGGCTGCACGACGACCCCACCGTCGCTTCCGCGGCGCTCGCACCACCCGCCACCGACAATGACGAATGGACGCGCGTCGAGCCACTCACACGTGAGCTCGAACCGCATCTCAAGCAGCTACTCGAGGATCTCTCCACGCGCCAGCACGATCTCGGCAGCACGGTCGACCTCGATGAAGGGGTCACCAGCGGTGCCACCGTCGCCACGGCACAACT
Organism: Gammaproteobacteria bacterium; assembly: GCA_019911805.1. Lineage (NCBI taxonomy): Bacteria > Pseudomonadati > Pseudomonadota > Gammaproteobacteria > Gammaproteobacteria bacterium. The sequence goes on along the minus strand of JAIOJV010000052.1, from coordinate 55,619 downwards.
CAACAGCCTGGATGCGGTGCTGGCCGGTACTGCGGATCCGGGTATGGCGCGCTGGCTGGGCTTCATGGACGTGGACCTGCCACCCGCGGATCCACAGCCCTTCGAGCTCTATTTCATCCGCGGCTTCCTGGCTGTGGACAACGCGAAGCTCGATGTCGCGCAGTTGATATCGCTGCTGGTCGCTGGTGGCCCGATGACCGCGCCAGCGAATGTACTGGCGCTGCCCTTTACGGTGCCGCACCTGTCGGCCGACGGGCTGCCGGTATACGACTTCACCGTGCCGCTGTTCGTCGTCCGCGGGGCACCACCAGCGCGCCCATCGGCACCGCTGGTGGGTACGCCGCTCCTGCCCGCCGAGCAGCTGGGGGCCACCGGCACGACCCAGGCGCTGCCGACGGGCGACGCGCTCGGCACCTGGGTGCCCGAGGTACTGCCACCTGCCGCGCAGCGGGAGATCACCCTGCCGCTCGCCGGGCTCACGGCGGCACCGACGCTGGCCGTCGCTCGCCACGACAGCGGCACCGGCCCGATCGTGAGCCTCAACGCGCGGCACCCGGACAGTGGACGTGCGCTCGCCCTCGTGCCCACGGTTCCCGACGGGGCCACCGAGACAGGCAGCGGCCGCTACGCCGACGATTCGGCGCCGCCGGATGCGGTGGAGTATCGGATCGCGCAGGCCGACTGGTGGGGCCGGTGGAGTGACTGGGGCACCCGCGCCGTCGCCGCCAAACCCCGCACCCGGCCACCTGCGCCGGTGCTGTCGCTGGAGTACGATCTGGCCGACGACTCGCCGCTCGACGATACGCCGCGCTTCGGCACGCTGCGCGCCGTGCTCATCCTGCCGCGCGTCGACGACCTCGCCGCCGGCAGCCGACCGCTGGTGGGCGCCCGGGTCTCGGGGACGGTGGGCGGCGTGACGGTCAACGAGGAGGTGAATCTGCCAGTAGTGCATCCGGCGAAGTTCCCCATCACCATCACACCGCCGGCCGGCATGATCGCACGTACCGGGAGCGTGGAGGCGAGGCTCGTCGCTCACTGGTTCGATGACGACGGCTACGGCGACCCGTCCGAGGAGCAGCGCAAGGTACTGGTGGATCCGCGCCCACCCGCCGCACTCGTGATGGATCCGACGCTCCGCTACAGCGCACGCCCGGACGCCGTGGGTCGGGCACGCGTGGTGTTGTCATGGACCGGCGCGCCGAATGCCCGGTACCGCGTCTACACCAGCGACGAGACGCGGCTGCGCTCGGCGCTAGCGGAGCGGGCTGGCGCCGGGGATGCCGCCGCCGCAGCGGTCGTCACGGCGGTCGACGCCGCGCCCGACGCGGCTCACCGGGGTGCTGTCTGGAGCGATCCTGCACATGCAGCCGTCTTCACGCGCGACCTGTTCAGCAACCTCACCGATGCGCCGCTCCAGGGCACCGCCCTGCGTTACGCGCACGACCTGTCGGGTTCACTGCGCGTGCTCGCCTTCTTCAAGGTCGTGGCGCTCAGCGTGCAGAACGTGGAGAGCGACTTCACGGCCGCGACACTGCTCCCGGTGGCCGTGCCATCGGGCGGACCGCCGCCGCGCCCACTGCTCGACCTCGAGGGCTTCAGCGACGAGGGCGCGGCGCGCTTCACGGCCACGGTCGTCCGTGGACCACAGCCGGCGGCGCGCTGGCGGCTGCGCCGGAGCGTAGCGGACTCGGACCCGCTGCGCATGCCGATCGTCGCCGAAGGTGACATACCGGCACCCGCGCTGGACGCCGATCCGGCCACCGACGGACCGCAGGAGATAGAGCTGCTGGATGCCGGTACGGATCCTTTTGCCGGCGGCTCGCTCCCACCGTGGACGCGCATGACATGGCGCGTGGAGGTGCAGGCACCACCGCCCCCGGGCACCACCCTGCCGGGCGAATGGAGCCCGGCCAGTGGTGCGGTCAGCTCGGCGCTTATCCCGCCCGATCCACCGGCCGCACCCACAGGCCTTGCGCTCGTCGTCAGCGGCACCGCCGCCACGATCACCTGGCGACACCCCGAACGGCTGCGGCGCGGCGCCATGGGCGGCTACCGCTTCGACGTCTATCGACGTCTGCCGGGTGGTCGCGAGACGCGCGTTGGCACCGTGCTCGCGGACGACCCGACGGCATCCACGGGCACCGATCTGGCCCGTACCTTCCACTTCGTGGATGCCGTGGGTGATGACCCGCCCAGCGGCACGAGCTGGCGTGTCGTGACACTGGATCCCGGCGGTCGTCTGAGCGCACCGTCCACCACCGTGACGCGGAGCTGACGGCGATGATCACCCTGACACCCTCCCCTCGCAGCCTGGGCCTGCACAGCCCCGTGCTCGGGCCCTGGTTCTCCGTTGACTCGGTGGAGCTGCCGGTCCCCGACGCCGACCTGGCGGTGCCGCTCACGCTCGGCGGCGAGGTGGAATGGCGGCCACCGGCGGCCGGCATCCTCTCCTTCTATGTGGCCAGCGACCCGCGTCCACTCGGCCTGGCCCACCTTCGCGGGCCGGACGGACTGGCCTTCACCGACGGTCGCCTCATCGCCGTTTACGAGCTCCTGCCGCAGGCGTCGGAGCGACTCGGTGCGCTCATGCGTACCATCCCGACGCTCGGTAATCCGACGGTCGCCGACCGGGCAACGCGGTCTGTGGTGCGAACGCTTGCACTGGAAATAGTGGATACCGTCGCTGGGGTGTCGTGGTTCGACGGACGACTGCCCTTTCCTTATCCAGCCACGGTCGACACCGACGCGAAGCGGCTCGAATACCTGGGACTCACTTCCACCGGCGGTGCGCTCGGCAACGGTACGGCGCCCATGCGCGACCCCTTCCGGCCCGGCGTGACGGCAAGTGAGTCGCAGTTCCTGCTCAAGTTCCCCACGAACACCGCAGTGCGACTCTGGGCCTTTGACCGCCTGGGGCACGCGGTGGACCCGGGAGCAGCAGCCTGCTGGTGGCTGTACATGGCGACGCATGCCGACAACGGCTTCGAGGAGCTGTTCGCTGCAGGGGTGGATACGCGGACGGTGCCGGTGGCGGCGGACGCGGACCGGCTCACCGTACAGCTCGTGAACCCGTTTGGCGGACCGCTGCCGACGGAGGAGCTCGCCCGCGTCACCGTGGGCGGCAGCGTGGCCGGCACGGGTGGTGTGCGTTTCCACGATGGGACCGATTCGGGAGCGGTGGACCTCTCGTTCAGTGCCGCACCGACTGATGCTCCGGATGATTTCCCACTGCCACGGCTCGCTGTGCTGCCTGATGGACGCTTCGGCGACAGCGCGTCGCTCTTCACGGACGGTCCGCTCGACCCGATCCTCCGGCGTGATCACGCGCGCGTGGCCGTGGTGAGCATCGAGCATCACCTCACCGGCCAGCCACGCCATGCAGACGGCGGTGCGGCCGCGCCGGTGCGCACGCGTGCCGCCGACCAGGAGCGGGCGTCCACGCGCATTCTGGCGGACCGTGCCACGCGCCCCGGTCTGCTGCGCACCCCGGACGCTGTGGCTGCAACGGCCCTCGAGGCGCTGCGGCTGCAGGACGGCGGCGCGGCTGTCCCTGCGGGGCTGGTGGCGTCGGCGCTCACGCTCGACTGGGGCCCGGTCACCGGGACGCTGCCCGATGTCGCGGCGCCGACCGCGCTCACCCTGACCGCCGAGGCACTGGTGGGCGGCGGTGCCGAGGTGGGCGGTACCGTGGCCGGTCAGCGCGTACTCTTCACCGCTGACGTGGGCAGCGAGGCCGCCGGTACCTGGGTGCGTTGCTGGACACAGGGTTTCGATCACACCACCGGTACGCGCTACCACCTGGATGGTGGTGCGGGGTTGGTGGACGCGAACGGCGTCGCGCGCATCGTGGCCGCGCTCCCCGATGGCGATGCCGCACCCGAGACGCCCATGGGCGCGAGCGTGCTGGTGGTGACTGCGCAGGGCCGGCGCCACTTTGCCGACCAGCGCTTCAACCGACCGGTACCGGTGGGCGGGTCGGCGGTCGCTGCCGCGAGCGCCAGTGGCCCCTTCCTGCTCTGTGAGGAGGGGCGCGAGATCGCCACGCTCGGCGCCGGCGCGAACATCGCGTCCGGGACGCATGTGGTCGCCCTCGGCGGCGGGAGCACCTCGCTCGTGGACCCGACGACCATCACGACGGCCATGCGTGCTGCGGACACCTTCGCTGCTGCGGCGAGCGCGAACGTCACCCTCCGGCTCACCGCCCCCGCTCTCAAGGGTGAACCCACCGGCGATGGTGAGGCCGTGCTCGCGGCTACCGGCGCTACCGTGCGCCGCACGACGCGCACCCTGCCCGACGCATGGGCGGCCGGCCAGCCCTATCCAGGGCTGGAGCGGCGTGAACTCGTGGCAGCGGCGACTGCGGCGGGCGCCTCTCGTGCAACGGTGGGGGGCGGGCCCGCCCTGGGGGACCGGCACGGCCTACCGCCGCATCAGGACGGCCACCCCCTCTGCCCGGCCGGTCCCGACGTGGTCGCCGTCGGTGCCCGGGTGGAAGGCCCGGCCGTGCGTGGGATCGCCGAGTACGTGCGCGATCGCCTGGCCCCGAACACCGTCGACCTCGTGACCACGGTGACGGACAACGAACTCACAGTGCCCACGGCGCCCACCGCGGACAGCCTGTGGGCGGCGGGGTTGCGCACGGTGGCGGCAGGCGTGGAGGCCGAGGTCGGCCTGTCGGAGCTCGCGGCCCTGGTGGGGGGCAGTGGTTATCCGTTCGGCGCAGGGCTGGAGAGCATCCGGTCCGCGCTTGACGGCATCGGCATAACGATCCCCGCTGGTATCGGCGATCCGGCCAACCGGGTTGCGCGCGCATTGGACCGACGTTTCCTCGCCGCCGCGCGAGGCGCGCGCGAGGGCGCCACGGCGCTGATCCGTGCTATCGGACGCGCCGAGGACTTCATCTATATCGAGACGCCGGCGCTCGACGATCTGGCCTTCGGCGAGGCGGATGATCGCGTGCACCTGCTCGACGCGCTCTTCACCCGCATGAGCCAGCGTCCGGGGTTGCGCGTGCTCGTCTGTATACCCGTGTTCTTCGACACCGGGCTGCCGAAGGCATTCCAGCGCATCCGCGACCAGCTGACACGCGCGGCGCTGGATCGTCTTGTCTCCCAGACGCGGCAATCGCGGGTGGCGGTATTCTCACCGTCGGCGGGACCGGGACGCACGCTCAAGCTGGCGACCACCACCGTGATCGTGGACGATGCGTGGGCGATGGTCGGTACGACGCATCTCTGGCGACGCGGCCTCTCCTACGACAGCTCCTACGCGGTCACGATGTTCGATGATCGTGTCGAGGAGGGACGGCCGCAGGAGATCCTCACCTTCCGTCGACAGTTGTGCGCCGACCGGTTGGGGGTGTCCGTGAACGAGCTCCCCGATCACCCCGCGGACGTCGTCGCGGCGGCGCGGGCACTGGTCGCACGTGGCGGTTCCGGCCGCCTCGCGGCGGAGCGCCTGCGGCCACCGGTGCCCGAGGCGACCACCGCCGACGGCACCTTCACCGAAGCGGACGTCTGGAACCCCGATGGGAGCCCGACGAGCGCGCTCAACCTCGCCTCCGCGGCGTTCGGCCTGCTGCCCACCGCCGTGACGGAGTCGCTCGCCACACCCTGAATGGGTCACCGCCTGCGGCCTCGTGCCCGGCACGGGATCGCGTCCCGCTGCAGCGTCTGCGGCGAGTCCGAACGCGAGCCGGTGCGTGAGAACTCGGAGGCCGGTTCCACCAGAGCCGCACTCAACGCCTCGGGTACGAACTTGTCACCGACGCCACCGGTGGCGTCGAGAAGCAGTTGGGTCATGAGCTTCAGAGTACCGGCCCCCCAGGGTTGGCCCTTACGGCGTGGTGTCGCCGGACGAGTGCGCGGCCGGGGTGTCTGCACGTTACTTCCTGGGCCATGGGAGGGTGTGGAGGGCGGCTGCCACCACCACACCCCAGATGACTCCGAACATCAGGGAGCACAGGGTGTTCACGAGCCAGGCCAGGGTACCGCCCATGTCCGCCACGTGTGCCACGATGTCTTCGAGGAGGTGTACGAGGTCATGCGGCGCGTGGAGCCCGAGGTCGGCCATGCCGACGAGGATGATGTGTCCGCCCACCCACAGCATGGCAAAGATGCCGATGGTGGAAATGGTAGTAAGCACCGCGGGCATCGCTGCCACCATGGCTCTCCCCACCACCTGCGTGCGTTCGGATTCGTGACCAGCCAGCGCCAGGCCCGCATCGTCCATCTTCACGATGAGCGCCACGACACCGTAGACCAGCGCCGTGATCGTGAGCGCCACGATGATCAGGATGATGGTGCGTGACAGGAAACCCTCGGCCGCAACCTCGTTCAGGGAGATGACCATGATCTCGGCGCTGAGGATGAAGTCCGTCCGGATGGCCCCCTTCACCACGGTGCCCTCCGCCTCGGGGCCCTTGAGGATCGCCGGTGTTTTCTTCTGCGGTTCGTGACGACGGATCAACTCCAGCACCTTCTCCGCACCCTCGAAGCAGAGGTAGGTACCACCCAGCATGAGCAGTGGTGTCAGCAACCCAGGCAGGAACTGGCTGAGCAACAGGATGACGGGAAGGATGATGAGCAGCTTGTTGCGCAGGGAGCCGATGGCGATCTTCTTGATGATCGGCAGTTCGCGCTTCGGGCTGACCCCAGCGACATATTGGGGAGTGACAGCGGTGTCATCGACCACCACGCCCGCTGCCTTGACACTGGCGCGTCCAGCCGCCGCTGCAACGTCATCCGCGTTGGCCGCTGCCAGTCGGGCGAGTGCAGCGACGTCGTCGAGGAGTGCAGCCAGACCGCCGCTCATGGGCTGACGACCCTCACCCGCACCGCGACTGTTCCGCACGGATAGTCGTGGAGCACGAGGGCGACGTCGGCCTCCTCGGACGCGACACGCGAGGCGTCAGCAGGCGTGACAATGCCGGACGCGACCACGTTGACTGCTGCATCGACCATGCGCGAGAACAGGCATCCAAAGGTGGCCAGACCCACCTCCCGTGTCTTGAAATTGCGATCGCTACTGGGAACCGAATCGTAGGTGAAGGTACCTGAGCCGGGTCCCGTGACACCCAGAAAATCCCTGCATTGATCGTCGGCGGAACCGGAGAAAAAATGGTCGCCGGCGCGGCATAGGAGGCGTGTCCATAACCCAGTGTGCCAAGGATGATCATGGCGAAATTTGCGAGGTCGGAAGTGACCAGTTGCGTTTTCATGCGAATTGGAGGCGAATGTCGATGATTTTGTAGATTCTGTACCTGGCTGCCAAACAAACGGGTAAAGCATCTGATCGACACAGGCCTATAAACTCCCTGTCGATTCCCGCCTTCACCGTGCCATTTATTCACGGCCATCTCAAAAGGATACAACGATGCAAGAGAATCTGGAACGACGATCGTTTTTCCTGATGCTGGCGCTGGTAACAGTACTGTTCCTGTACCTGCTCAAGCCGTTCTTCGGTGCGGTATTTTGGGCAAGCGTCATTGGCGTGCTGTTTCATCCGCTGTACTACCGGCTACTGGAGCGTTGGAGCCTTAGACCCACTCTGGCGGCGCTAACGACACTGGCTGTTTGCGTGGTCATCGTGGTCATCCCGGTACTGTTTGTCCTGGGATCGTTCTTCCAGGAAGGTGCCGGCCTTTATCAGCGCCTGCAGAGTGGCGAGGTGGACCCGGGGGCCTATCTGGATCAGGTACAGAAGGGATTTCCACTGGTGCAGAATCTGATTGAACGTCTGGGCGTTGACCTGGACAATCTCAAGCAACAGGTCGCTGGCGGTGCCGTCTCTGTCAGTCGATTCATCGCGCAGAACGCCGTGGAGTTGGGGCAGAATACGCTGCAGTTCTTTATGAGCCTCGGCTTGATGCTGTACGTCGCGTTTTTCTTACTGCGTGATGGCGTCAAGCTTATCGACTTGCTGGTACGCGCTCTGCCGCTGGGCGATGAACGCGAGCGTCTGTTATTCGCCAAGTTCGCCGAAGTGACTCGCGCCACCGTCAAGGGCAACCTGATGGTCGCAGCCCTGCAGGGTACGCTTGGTGGGATAATCTTCTGGATGCTCGGCATCCCCGGTGCATTGTTGTGGGGTGTAGTGATGATCCTACTATCATTGATTCCCGTGGTCGGTGCTGGCCTGATCTGGGTACCGGTAGCTATCTATCTGTTCGCAGCAGGCGACTGGATACAGGGCTCGGTGCTCGTCGTCTTTGGCATCGGCGTGATCGGTCTGGTCGATAACATCCTGCGTCCCATCCTGGTCGGCCGCGACACTAAACTACCTGACTATATCGTGTTGCTTTCGACCCTGGGCGGCTTCGTGCTGTTTGGCATGAACGGCTTCGTGGTCGGGCCGCTGATCGCGGCGTTGTTCATGGCATTCTGGGGCATATTCATCCGTGAGTTCAACATTCGGGAGAAAGTGGGAGGGCAGTGATCCGGCCCTAGAGGTCACAAAAGACACATACTGCAGCAGACCAGGACATGAAAATGTTATTATCATGCCCATCAATCCAAGCAATAGACAGACGATATCGTTCGATGAAAGTACCGAAAAGATTACAACCACTGGTCGATGATGGCCTGATCGATGAAGTCCTTTCCCAATTAATGAGCGGCAAAGAAGCGCAGGTCTATGTGGTCCGCTGTGGTTCTGCGATCCGTTGCGCCAAGGTATATAAAGAAGCGAATCAACGCAGCTTCAAACAAGCCGTGCAATATCAGGAAGGCCGTAAAGTCAGAAATACCCGCCAGGCTCGCGCCATGAGTAAACACAGCCGCTACGGTCAAAAAAAGTCGGAGGATGCCTGGCTCAGCGCCGAGGTGGATGCGCTCTATCGTTTGGCCACTGCCGGTGTGCGCGTGCCACAACCTTATGGCTTTGTCGATGGCGTCCTGTTGATGGAACTGGTGACGGACGCCGAAGGCAAGGCTGCGCCGCGCCTCAACCATGTGACGTTATCCGAACAACAGGCGCGAGAGTATCACCAGGTGATAATGGCAGAAATCGTACGTATGCTTTTCGCTGGCCTGGTGCATGGCGATTTATCTCCGTTCAACGTCTTGGTTGATGAGCACGGCCCGGTCATTATCGATCTGCCACAAGCAGTCAATGCGGCCGGCAATAACAGCGCAGGTATGATGCTGGAGCGTGATGTCGACAACATGACAGTACATTTCGGTAGCTATGCCCCGACGCTATTGAAAACCGACTACGGCAAAGAAATCTGGGCGCTATATACCAGTGGAAAGCTTCGGCCTGACAGCAAGCTGACCGGCCATTTCGAGCGCAGTACGGTGGACGCCGATGTGGCAACTGTCATGCAGATAATCGACGACGCGCGGGAGCAGGAAAATGAGCGGCGTTTGCGGGAACTGGCCGCACGGGAAATTGAATAGACTTTTGTAATAGTTAAATAATACAGCGCGAGCTGTGGAAAGCGATTTGTAGGGTAGGTTAATCCCGTGCCGCACCAGAGTATACACACGGCATGATCGACCTGGCCGACAATATCCCGCGTCGCATCCTGATTGGTCGCGACACCAAGCTCCCTGGTTACATCGTGCTGTGCGTTATCCATTCAGATCAGAGTACTCCTCAGGTACGTGCACTATGACAAGCACCACTTTTTCCAGTCTGGGTCTGGACGCCGCTTTGCTCGCCAATCTCGATTCCATGGGCTACCAGTCCATGACTCCAATTCAAGCCCAGGCCTTACCAGTCGTCCTGCAAGGCAATGACCTGATCGCTCAGGCTGAGACCGGTAGCGGGAAGACGGCAGTGTTTGGCATTGGACTGCTGGCACGGCTTAACGCGCGCGAGTTTGACGTGCAGACAGTAGTGCTTTGCCCGACCCGGGAACTCGCCGATCAGGTGAGCAAGGAGATACGGCGTCTGGCGACGCATATCCCCAATATCAAAGTGCTCACCTTATGCGGCGGCGCCCCGTTCGGGCCGCAGGTGGGTTCATTGGAACATGGCGCGCATATCATCGTTGGCACACCTGGGCGGGTAATGAAGCATCTACGCAAGGCGACGTTGAAACTGGATAGGGTCAGCACGCTGATTCTGGATGAAGCAGATCGTATGCTGGACATGGGCTTTTACGATGACATTGCTGAGATCGTCGCTGCGACGCCGAGCCACCGGCAAACGTTATTATTCTCCGCGACCTATCCTGAGATGATCGAGCAACTCAGTGCCTCTATGCAGAAAAATCCGACCCGGATCGTTGTCGAGGCGACGCACACGCAAAATAAAATCACCCAGGTGTTTTATGAAGTAGGCATCCGTGTTGATCGGCTCTCCGCACTGGTGACTCTGCTGGGCCATTACCAACCAGCGTCTTGTGTGATCTTTTGCAATACTAAAATTGAATGCCAGGATATCGCCGATACGCTGGATGAACAGGGTTTCAATGCCCTGGCGTTGCACGGTGATCTGGAACAACGCGATCGTGATCAGGTGCTGGTGCAGTTCTCCAATAAGAGCTGTTCAATCCTGGTGGCAACCGATGTCGCGGCACGCGGTATCGATGTTAAAGACCTTGAAGCCGTGATCAATTATGAGTTGAGCTATGATCCGGAAGTTCACGTACACCGCATTGGTCGCACCGGTCGTGCCGGGAAGGAAGGCTTGGCCTTGAGTCTGTTTACACCCGCCGAAACACATCGCGTAACTGCGGTTGAGGATTATCAGAAGAGTCCGGTCCGTATTGCCCTACTCAGTGAGCTGCATATCAATCAGAAGCAGGATCTTCGGCCAGCCATGGTGACGCTGTGCATCGATGGGGGGCGCAAGGGTAAGCTGCGCCCCGGCGACATCCTGGGCGCCTTGACCAATGCCTCAGGCATTGCCGGTGACCAGGTGGGTAAAATTGATATCTTCGATCATCATGCCTACGTGGCTATCCGGCATGCTGTGGCGGACAAGGCGCTGCATCAATTGAACACGGGTAAAATGAAGGGGCGGTTTTTCAAGGTGCGGAATATTTCCTGACAGTGGCTGTTTATCAATCTGCCCTTCCCCTTCCAGGAAAGTTCGAGATTATAGGGGCCGCGCCAGGTCCGGCTCGTTGCGGGGGTCGTCCTGCGGGGAATCCGCTTCGCCGATCTATGCGAGGGTGGTTATCTGTACCTGATCCAGTCCAGGACCCGCAAACACAGCAAGTGCGTCGCGCTGGGTTGCGCCTGCGCCAGAAGGCAGGTTGGGACCAGAAGCGGGCCCGAGCCCTCAAGGGACACACCAGCGACCGGATGACCGATCACCGTCTGGACGGGCATGACTACGCTACGAGTGAGGATCCGGCCTCGGACTGAGCCCGGAGTTTCAGGAAATTTTGGGGAAGAATTTGCTTATGGCCCAAGAATGACCATAAGCAAATGATCTACAACTGGAATTTGGTAGGCGCGATTGGACTCGAACCAACGACCCCCACCATGTCAAAGTCGTGCGCCCTGCGCTGAAACACCTTGAAATCAAAGGCAAAACTAGGTGTATCGCAGACGTTCAATAGCGCAAGATCGGCACTATACAGATCAACAAGTTATAAGTCCATCTTTCCAGAGCAATCGGAGCATCAGCACACTTTGCAGCTACTCGAGCCGGCGCCCTCTGGACAGGTCAACGACTCGTGCTATCGGAGCTGATCGAGACCAGGTGCAGTTACCAGTTTCCGGCCGGTGGCTTCCTCATACAAACGGACCACGAGCCACTGGACCTCTCGCGGGCATTCGAAAACGTGTGGTGTCACCCACTTTCGCCAGGTGCTGTCTCTACCCAAGAACTCGATGGCATTCCTCAGCTGGGTATCGAGGTTATCAGGTTCGCTGAGGAAGTCTTCACGCTTGACCCTGCCAGCCGCCAGTAAGACATCGATTCTCGGGCAACCCAGGAACTTGGCCGCTGCGGTGGCGAACTCGTCAGAGATGTGCCGTACCTCGCGCACACCCGCTCTCAACTGAGCGATGTAGCCATAAGTGACACCCAGTTCATCGGCCAACTCTTTCAGGGGTATGCCTCGGTTGTTCGCTTCCGTGTAGATCATGGCCAGCAACTGAGCTCCCGGTCGCTCCTGCTCTTCGGGCGTCAGCACACTCCACCCAATACGCTCACCTTCAGCCTTGCGCTCGCGCGTCTTCCGTTTCGCACGTCCATCCGTACCGGCTTCCAGCATCTTCTCCATAAGCCGTTTCTTGGTCATTTGAGATGCCCTGTTTCCGTTAACGTGTCGACCCAGATGTCGATCAGCGCCTTGATGCGATCGAACCGCCGCCGCGGCACCTCAACCCGCCCAAGCTCCCATGCAGAAAGCGTGCTCTGTGGCATCTCCGCGGCGATCATCACCTGCTTCCGCGTCAGTCCGGCTTCGAACCAACGCCGAACCTCCGCAGCGACTTGCTCCTTCGATACCAGCGCCGGCAGCAACTTTTCAGGCTCTGCCTCCATGACCCGTTCGAGCGCGGCTCGGATCTCTTCTTCGTCACCGCGCGGGGATGCGCCGCCGAGCCAACCCACCAACCTTGTCCGCGTCACATGGCGGCCCGTCTCGGCAGCGAGCAGCTCCGCCAATTCCTCTTGCGTCAGCTGCCGTGTCTGTAGAACCGTTTCGAGCAACTCTTGCAGGGATACACTTGCCATGATGTCAAATTGTGACTGATTGATTGGTATACAAAATCATAGCATACCCTGTCACTAACCAACCCTGGATTTTGTCCTTGCCCTACTGAACGGGGCCTTTGAAACGAAAAAACCCGACGATATGGAATCCGTCGGGTTCTGCAATTCACCTATAGGGCGGCGAATTGCATCTTCAGGAACATCCCCGCCATAGCGGGGAAGTACGGCACTTGCTAAGCCGCCTGTGCGGCGGAGATGTCTTGTTGACATATATTTCTAAGCCGCCTGTACGGCGGGGATCAACAGCACTAGCTGGGCCACCTGACCGTGACGACCAGCACTTCAGTAAATCCCCGCTGACGCGGGGAAGATACAGCGCTTGCTAAGCCACCTTGCGGTGGCGAACCAACACCAGCTGAGCCACCTGACCGTGGCGAACATCACTTCAGTGAATCCCGCCGAAGCGGGGAAGTACAGCACCAGCTAATTCCACCTATGCGGTGGCGAACAACTTCAGTGAATCCCCGCTGACGCGGGGAAGATACAGCACTTGCTAAGCCACCTTGCGGTGGCGAAACACACCCGCTGAACCACCTGACCGTGGCGAACAGCGCTTCAGTGAATCCCCGCCGAAGCGGGGAAGTACAGCTACTTGCTAAACCACCTGTGCGGTGGAGAACAACACTTCAGAGAAACCCCGCTTACGCAGGGAAGAACAGCCTTACTAATCCACCTGTGCGGTGGCGAACATCTTCAGTGAATCCCTGCTCGCGCGGGGAAGTACAGCGCTTGCAAGCCACCTGCGCGGTGGCGAACAACTGGGCGCAAGCATCTGGCGGTTACACATACTAGGTCAGTAGCACGCCTCCTCTCCAGATGTGTTTAGTATAGCAACCCGCGCGTCATTATTGCAAGCATTTTTTTGCTCACGAGAACTACCTGCGTACCTGGGGTAATAACCACTTGTTAATTCATGTAGTTAAGTTGATCCCTCAGCAAAATAGCAGCCAGCACCATGCAAAAAACCTCGCTTTTAGGCGACACCGGTCACTTCGGACCGCCCGACATACCCAGGAGCGATATCAGCTATGCCGACTACAGAGGTGCGCATGCGGTCGTACCTTGAATCGTCGACCAGGGAGCCTGCAAACCGAGAAGGGGGCCGTACACGGCCTTCACCGGTCAGGCGACATCAAGAAAAGCGCACCTGCGTGTCCTCCGGTTGACGCGGTCACAGCATCTCTGAGCAATTCAGTGCCCACACCAAACCACGGAACCTCCACGCAGAATAATTTGGCACTCCCCTTGACTCAGTGCTAATAATCAGTTTCACTTATCGACGGTGCTGTTTTTGTTTATACACAACATATTGTGTTTATGATGACCAAAGCGGCCCTACAGGCACGAGATATGGGTATAGTCGCGGGAGGCTTTCTAAAGCGGCTGGGTGGCAGATCTTGCTGGGCGCTGACCATAAGCGTGAAACCTCGGGGCGGAGCATACACAGCGTCGCGTTAGACGATTGAGGTGAATACATGAACCACCGCATGTCCGCTGTTTACGAGCGGCCCAAAGGTATTCAGAAGATCAGGAACTTGCCCGACGAGGCCCTCGGCGCCCTTTGGGAATCAATCGTGGTCGACGAGGACATGAAGCGCCGGCTGTTATCGCAGGCAGTCCTGAATTTTACGATCCGCGGAAAGGTCCCTCGCACAGTCGTCCCCCTGCACGGCGTTATCATGTTGACCGGCCTCCCGGGCACGGGCAAAACCTCACTCGCTCGTGGGCTTGCCCATCGGGTAGCGACCTCGTTCCGGAGAACGGGATTCCGGCTGCTTGAAGTCGAGCCGCATTCGTTGGCGAGCGCCGCACACGGTAAGACGCAGCGCGCAGTCACCGATCTTTTCTCCCAGGCCATTGCCGAGGCCGCTTCCACCGGACCCACCATTGTCCTATTGGATGAAGTCGAGACCCTTGCCGCGGACCGGGCGAAACTGAGCCTAGACGCTAACCCGATAGATGTTCACCGCGCCACCGATGCCGTTCTGGTCCAGCTCGACGCGTTGGCCGAGGAGCATTCCAATCTTCTGTTCATCGCAACGAGCAATTTTCCTCAGGCGGTCGACGAGGCCTTCCTTTCCCGCTGCGATCTGATTCTGGAGGTACCACTGCCAGGCCGGGATGCGTGCGAACGCATTATCAAAGATTGCCTGGTCGGCTTTGCGGCCGTTTATCCGGCGATCGGTAACCTTGTGGAGGCGCGCGGGATCACGGAATGCGCTGCTTCCTGCGTGGGATTAGACGGAAGAGCCATCCGCAAGATGATAGTCAACGCACTCGCTGCCGACCCACAGACTGCGATGAATCCCGAGCGCCTTACGATGACCGCCCTTCAAACGGCCGCCCAGATGGCGCGCGAGACCCGCGTCAAGGAGCGCAGCAAATGACGACTGTGGCGCGCCGCACCTTCCGTAGCACACCGCATCGCGATGCTCACGATACCTGGCGCGCGATCGTCGATCTTCTGACACAAGGTCGTGACGGACCGGCATACTCGGAACTGCTCGCTGTAGCTGGTATCGCTGCCAGCATAATTTCCGACCAGGCGCCGCGAGATTCCGCCATTGTCGTAACCTGCGATGGCCCTCGTACCCGCATCTATTGCCTCTATGACGATGACGCTATCGATGGGTCGGACGCCAACGAAGATCCCTTGGGATACGACCCACTCAAAGGCAACTGGGCCGTCTCGCTGCCTTGCCTAGCCGACGATCTCAATTGGGTGGCAGCAGCAATCAATAAGCACAGTACACGCATCATCGCGCGCGACAGTGCTGAGTCCATTTCAACTGAGGAAAGCAAGGCCACAACGAAAGCCGGCGCGCTTGTCCTCGATCCGACAGGGTTCCTAGGCTCATGACCAGCGTCGCCGTCAATACCTATACACACTCCGTTACGTATGTGGCTGACAATATTCTGAAGAGTTTCAAGGATATCATCCGCCTGAGCGGACTCGATCCCTCAAGGTTCGTGCAGGACTGGGAATTGTACATGCGGGCGCTTAAGACGTGGCTCAGCACCGGTGACCTCGAACAAGTTGTTCTCGAGGTATTCGACCCGTCAACTCGGGCACTCATTGTTCGGTGGGAAATCGACATCGTCTATGGGTGGTCAGGCGACGGCGGCTTTTGGACCGACACCGACCAGCTCAAGTACCACATACGCAAGGCCGGCCTCGCCCCCAGCGACGCCGCCTACGACATACTCCTTAAGACTAAGCCTGGCCGACCCAAAGTGGACGGCTGGGGGCCGGGAAGTTTTCGACCCACGGACGGCTTCGTTCGGCATAGTCTCGGTTCGACGATCGAGCACAACGGTCTCGGGGGAAGCGCCGCCTACTGGAGAAAAAACTGATGCTGACAATCGACGAGGCGTTCCGGAAGTTCAAGAGTCGATTGGAGCTCAACGACCGCGAACAGCAGAATGCTTCGGCACGGCAGAAGGAGGTGCGCGCATTTCTCGATACGAAGTTCGCGATCGAAAACAGCTTCCTGACTGGTTCTTATGCTCGCTATACGAAAACCAAGCCACTCAAGGACATTGACATTTTCTTTGCCCTCAAGCAGACCGAGCACCACTATCGCAACAAGGCGCCCTCTGTGGTGATCGACGACTTCCACAAAGCACTGGTCGATGAATACGGCAAGGATGCTGTGCGCAAACAAGGGCGATCGGTTAACGTCGATTTCGGCATCGTCGTGGACGCCGACGACAACACCGATTACCGAATTCTCAGTGTCGACGTGGTCCCGGCCTTCATTGTGGGCGATGACTATGAGATCCCGGATACCGATATCGGAAAATGGATCAAGACAAATCCAAAGCTCCACGCCGAGAAGGCGACTGCCGCGCACCAGGCTTATTCCAATGAGTGGAAGGGCCTGGTGCGAATGGTGAAATATTGGAATAACAATCCGCGACACGGCAGTTTGAAGCCAATAAAACCGTCCTTCTTGATTGAAGTGATGGCATTGCAGTGCTTATACGGCGGGTGGCAGGGCCGCTTCGACTACGAGATCGAGTCGCTCTTCGCCACCCTAGCTGACCGTATCCACGACACATGGCCCGATCCTGCGGGTCTGGGGCCCCCGGTCAGCGATGGCATGGACAATTCTCGCAAGGAACGCGCCCGCAATCTATTGCTGGCAGCGAGTCGAGATGCGCGCAATGCCATCAACCTTGTCCGGCAAGGACGGAACGGCGACGCGCTTAAGGCTTGGCGCGAACTATTCGGACCAAAATTCCCCTTATCGTGACGGAGGTGCGATTTGGTTGATGCAGTGACAGCAAGCTGGCATGGCAGCAACTATCAGGCCCGCGTTTTTTGGGAGAACGCGCTTAATCTCCTCAATGACAACTCGTGTGTAGTCGAGGTCACCTTTGAAGCCAACGGGCCTAAATCGTTCGACGATGTGGTTGTCCGCTATGACCCGCCTGTCGTCCGTTCCGGACCTGACCGGATCAACGCCGATTATCATCAGATTAAATGGCACGTCGAAACCGGTGGACGGTTTGGCTACGAGGACTTTGTGCGCCCCGACTTTATTGGCGCGCAATCCGTCTCATTGTTGCAACGTCTAAAGAACGCTCGCACCACCGTACCTACGGGCGAGGTGGCGCAATTCTCTTTTGTTACTACATACCGGGTCAAAGATGGTGACCCGCTAGCTGTGCTGATTTCCGGCAACGATCAAACGTTGATGCTCGAAAAGCTGTTTGACGGGACTGGAGATAGAAGTCGCATGGGCAGGATTCGCCGTCTCTGGCGTGATCATCTCGGAGCTAATGGCGATGACGAGTTAAAGGCAGTATTACGCGGATTCCGTATTATTGATGGCTATCGCACGCTG
The DNA here is from genome assembly GCA_019911805.1 of Gammaproteobacteria bacterium. Lineage (NCBI taxonomy): Bacteria > Pseudomonadati > Pseudomonadota > Gammaproteobacteria > Gammaproteobacteria bacterium. Next base: position 38,091 of record JAIOJV010000052.1, on the reverse strand, counting down.
GACGAGCTGCGGAACCAGATAAATTTAAAGGCACAGACTTTCGGTATCACGGGAGTCAGCGCTGACAGATCGGATTTCCGCTATGACGAACTCGCCCGGCAACTGAAAGTCCGTCAGATCAACGCGCTTACCCGTGACACGCTGATTCAATTCTGCCGTGAGGAGGGGCTGCGGGTGGAATGTCCTTCACCAGCCACTACACCAGTACCCATCGCAATCCGGAGCTTTCTCGGTCCAGCGGCGGATATCTCCGACGCAACGCCGGAGAACACGCTTCTGTTGACAGATGAGTTCAGGCAGAGGTATCTGCAAGAAGGGTGCGCCTGGCAACGGGATATCCGGCCTCGGGTAGAGAACTTCCTGCGGGCGGCCGTCCGCAACACGCCACGTCTCCGCCTTATCCTGGATGCCCACGCCTCAATCGCATTTCTTGCGGGCACAGTCCTCAACCTCAAATCAGCCGTTGAAGTGCACCTTATTCAGAAAGGACGTGTCGGTGCCCGCGTCTGGCGAGCGGACGATGGCACGGAAGTAAACACGACCCGATTTTCCGTAAGTCAGCATCATATCGGTTCGGGCAACGATATCGCCGTTGCTATTAGTGTCGCCCAACCCGTCGAATCCCAGGTCCGGCAGTATGTCTCGAAGCTGCTGCCGAGTGTAGGGCAGCTGCTCGCGTTCACTCTTCCCAGTGGGCCGGGGCATCAGACAGTAGCCGGCGGCGGTCATGCGGCGGCACTTGCGGAACAGGTCGCAAACGTCATCCGACAGACAATGCAGGATGATAGCGATGCTACGGCCCATATCTTTGCCGCAGTACCGAACAGCCTGGTGTTTTATCTCGGGCAACACCATCAGAGCATAGCACCGTGCATCATCTACGAATTTGACTTCGACCGAGGTGGTAATAAGACTTATCAGCCATCTTTTGTTCTTGATTAGCGTGCCAGCTGCAAAAGTGGCCTTCTACACACTGCCATCGCCGCTGAAATTGTGATATGAGGTACTCGGCTACTGCGCCGCTTTCCGGGTGGTTCTTGACGAACGCTGCACCTGCGATTGCTGCAATTATGCTGACTGGAATGCCAAGCCAGTAATAACAATTGACCCGCGCTGTCTCTGCATTGAAATGACTCTTGCTGGAATAAATGGCGTCCTCTTCCAGCCTCTCTGCCTCTCTGCGCATGGCCGAACGCCTCGCATGCGCCATGTCCTATACCTCAGTCTCTCGTATATCCATGCACATTTTCATGTGCCTGCTCGCGGCGGCGCTTTCTCAGGACCTGTCCCGGAATGGTAAGTTGCACTGAACACCATATCCGTCAGCCAGCGCTTGAAGTTCGGGTTATCGCTGTACTGCTTGAACAGTTCGGTATGGTCGGCCAGCAATTCCAGTACCACGCGGTTCAGCGCCTTGTCGTGCTCCAGCTTCGCGTTCTGCTTGTCGGAGTGCGCCTGCGCGTTCTGGTAGGCCTTGTCCAGGGCCACGCGCGCCGGGATTTCCTCGGTGATGACCTGGCGGATCTTGTCTTCGTCCTTCCAGTCGACGTTGCCGAACAGGTCGTTGAACTCGCGGATGATGTTCGAGAGTTTGTCGATCTCGGTAGGATGGCCACCGCCTCCACCGCCCGGCGGCACAGGCTCGACGGTCGCATCCGCATCTTCCATGGACAGTGACAGCGACGCGTTAGCCTCCACCCGGTAGCTGTCCATGTCGATGGCTTCCAGGACGCCTTTGGAGAGATCATCTTCCTTCGGCGCCGGGAGCTTCGGGATCAGGAAGTTCAGAAAGATTGCCAGCTTCTCCCAGGCCGGGTAGCCGTAGGTCAGGATGGCGGCAAGGAACCCGTAGCTGCGCACGAACGCCTTGGCCTTGCCTTTGAACTGCACCTGGCCGTCCTCGTTCAGCTTGTCTATATATTCAGCGACGCAGGTGTCGAGAATCGGGTCGAGCGTGTCCCGCTCTGCCCCCGTGACGTACAGCCCCACCAGGTCTTCGACCTGCTGCCAACTGTAGACCTGGCTTCCATCCAAGTCGGACTTCAGGTCATGCAGCCGGTTCGGATCGGTCTCGCCCAACTGCACGGTTGCCCGGTAGTAATCCTGAAAGGCTGCGCTCACGGCCTCGGCATTGTCGGCGAAGTCGAGAACGAAGGTGTCGTACTTGCCGGGGCAGGCCCGGTTCAGGCGCGACAGTGTCTGAACCGCCAGCACGCCGGCCAAAGGCTTGTCTACGTACATCGTGTGCAGCAACGGCTCGTCGAACCCAGTGACGAACTTGTTCGCCACGATCAGGAAGCGATAAGGATCCTGCTTCAGCTTGGCCGGAATGTCCTTGCTCGGGAACCCATTGAGATCCGCCTCGGTCTTCTTCTCACCCGCGATCTCGAAGTCGCCCGAGTACGCCACGATGGCCTGGTACGGGCTCTTGATTTCCTCGAGGTACGTCGACACCTCGCGGTAATAGTCGACGGCTCGGGCAATGCCGCTACAGACAATCATCGCCCGCGCCCTGCCGCCGATCTTGCGCTTACCGGCCACATGGGCAACGAAGTGGTCAACCATGATTTCGGCCTTCTTGCGGATGGCCTTGTCGTGTGACTCCACGTAGTGCCGGATCTTCTTCAGCGCGCGTACCTTGTCGAAGTCGGGGTCGTCCTCGACGGTCTTGGCGACGTGGTAGAAGCTATTCACCGGCGTGTAATTCGCGATCACATCGAGGATGAAGCCTTCCTGAATCGCCTGCTTGGTGGTGTAGGTCAGCTCCTCCGGCGAACGGAAGTGGACCTTGTCGCCCTCCACATAGCGTTCACCGAACAGTTCCAGGGTCTTGTTCTTCGGCGTCGCCGTGAACGCGAAATAGCTCGCGTTGCCCAGCATCTTGCGCGACTCGATCAGCTTGTTGACCGCGTCCTCGACCGATTCTTCATCGTCCTCGTCATCGCCTGGGATGCTGGACAGCGCCATGTGCATCTTGGCCGTCGTCTTGCCGCCCTGGCTGGAATGCGCCTCGTCGATCAGCAGAGCGAATTTCCTGGAGCTCAGATCGCCCAGCTCGTCCAGGATGAACGGGAATTTCTGCACCGTGGTGACGATGACTTTCTTGCCCTTACGCAAGAAGCCGCGCAACTCCTCGGCGCTGTCCGAATGGCCGAACACCGAGGCCACATGGTCGTAGGCCCGGATGGTGCGGGCGATCTGGGTATCGAGCGCCCGGCGATCGGTAATCACGATGATCGAATCGAACTGCGCCTGTGACAGATCTGCCGCCGTCTTGAGCTCGACGAGCTGGTAGGCTAGCCACGCAATGGTATTGCTCTTGCCGCTGCCCGCGGAGTGCTGCACAAGATAGCGTTTCCCGACGCCATCCGCCCGGGCACGGCGCAGCAAGGCGCGCACAGTGCGCAGTTGATGGAAGCGTGGAAATATCTGCTTGCGTCGTTTCTTGCCCTTCTCGTCCTCCTCCTCGACGATCTGGGCGAAGTTCTCGATGATGTTCGCCAGGGATTCGCGGGCCAGAACCTGCTTCCACAGATAGTCAGTTTTCAGACCGTACGGATTGGGCGGATTGCCGGCCCCGCTGTTCCAGCCCTGGTTGAAGGGCAGAAACCAGGAAGACTTGCCGGTTAGATGTGTACAGAAACGCACTTCGGCATCGTCCACAGCCATGTGCGCGATGCAGCGCCCCAGCTGGAACAGCAGTTCCTTGGGATTGCGGTCGGTCTGATACTGGGTAATTGCATCGGCGACGGTCTGCTTGGTGAGCGAGTTCTTCAGCTCGAAGGTGATCACCGGCAGGCCGTTGATGAAGACCACCATATCGAGGGCGCGCTGCGCCTCGTCATTGCTGTAGCGCACCTGCCGGGTCACGCTGAAGACATTCTTGCCGAAGTTCTCGGCCGCTGTGGCATTGCCGGGCGTCGGCAGCAGCTTGTACAGGTCGACATGCACGGTGCCGCCACCGGATGCATGATCGACCCCCTTGCGGAGCACATCGACCACGCCGCGCTTGGCGACCTCACCCTGGATGCGGTGCAGGAACTGGGTGCGTTTGAGGCCTTCGGCCGCCAGTTCCAGCGTATCGACGACCTTGGGTTGGGTGGCGTTCAGAAAGGCCAGCAGTTGCACCCCATCCAGTGCGATGTCGCGGTTGTAGTCCTGCGGCCTGCCCTGGACATACCCGCCGGCCGCATAGTGATCAGGTACCAGGCGGACGGTACTCACGGGCACCTCTTCGGGCGGCGCCTGCCCCGTCAGGTGGCGAACGATCAGGCTCTCCAGGCCCTTTTCGCTGGTATCAGTCGTCGGCATCGCCACCCTCCCCCTCGGCTTCTGATTCTTCTTCATCGCCCAGCGCGGTCAGAACCTCGTCGGTCACGACGTCCTCCGGCCCCGGCATCCAGCCGCGCACATCCACCTGCCCGGTAACCACATCGGCGATCAGACGGTCGCGGTATTCGCGGATTAGTTTTATTTCCTCTTCAGCACGCGAGATTGCTTCTTCCAAGGGTCTGCACTCACCGGTGATCCATTGGCAGATGGCCTTCTGCTCGTCAGTAGGTGGAAGGGGAATGATGGCGTTCTTCACATCGTGCTTTGACAGTGCGAAGCGCGTAACGCCCGTGGCCAACACATGAAACTGCTCGGCTATCCTGGCCGATCCTATGGCACGAAATAGGTACTCGCCAAAGATGCGCTCAGAGTCTGGCCGGAGCAAGCCAAGGTGGTACGCGCACACAACGCCCGGGATGTTTTCTGGGACCCACGCGGGTACCGCGATATCGTCAGGTGTCTCTGAGTCCTTGGTGATGATGACGTCACCAGACTTCAACGTGAGCCGCGCAATTTCGGGTGAGGTCGCCGTGGCCTGCATCAGATCCATGTCACCGGTAATCCGGTCATTTTTGTAAACGTCGGTGTAGTTGCACAGGCGGACAGGAATCTCATGTTCGTGCGAATGCTTATCCACGCCACTGAAACGCACATCAGCGATGTGTTTGAGCAAGGCCACATCCCAATGATTCGGCACCTCACCCAGCCAGTCGATACCGGAGGGTCTCAACTTCACTGACGCATCGAGTCCGTGCGTCACAGCCTGATCGATAATGCGGAGCTTTTGCTCGGTCAGCAGCCCGATGAGGTCGCGCTTGGCTTTGATAAACCGGGCGATATGGGCGTCCTGCGCCCGTAGGTAGGCGACGATCTGGTCTTGTTCGGGTCGGGGAGGTAACGGAATTTCCAACGCCGCGAAGCGATCCGAGTAGAGTCGCAAGAAGCCCGATGTGCCTGTACCGAGCCCCTTTGATTCAGATCGGAACAATCCGCGCATCGGCCACGAGCGGAACAGGTGACCGAGGTACTCGGGATTGTCATCGCGGAGCAAGCGGAACACCGCGTAGTCCGGGCTGACCAAGCCGGGTTGCCGATTGCGGAAGAACATCGCATTGCCCGCCTGCATCCGGTTTAAAACCAGTTCGTCCGGTTGCGCCTTCTTATAGCCGATGAGGTTTTCCGGGTCGATGCGCTTGACCGAAACATCGTTGTGTGGAACTAAGCCACGATGCTGACGCATCGACAGCAGCGTTTCTTCACCCGTTTTCGTGCGGTCGTCGATTTCCCGCAAGAAATTCTTGGCTCGCAGCAACGACCAATGCCTCGGCACTCGCAGAACCCAACGGGAACGAACCGGCTGGTAGTTCGTGTAAGTGTTTGTCGCCACTATCACGCCGTCCCCACGATCTTGTGCAGCAAGCCTTCGGTCTGCTGCTCCAGCTTCAGGATGTCGGCGCGGATCTGATCCAGCGTCCGCAAGGGTTTCGGTTTGTAGAAGTACCGGGCAAACGAGATTTCGTAGCCAATCCGGGTGGTGTCCATCGCGATCCAGGCATCCGAGGCGTGAGGCAGCACCTCGCGGACGAAGAACGCCTCAATGCCGCCGGGTTCCTTGAGCGGCACCTGTTCGGTGTCGCGCAGGTCGGTGTCGGCCTCGTATTCCACTTTGAAGCGATCCTTGCCCACGGTTTCCAGATAGACGCCGTCGTAGCCGGCCTCGAAGCGTTCGCCGGCCTTCAATTTGGTACGCTTGGCGATGACCGGAGGCGCGGTTTCGTCGCGCCAGCTCACCGCCTTGTAGATTGCCTTCTTCTCGGGCGTGCTCGGCTTCTCGCCACGCGCCTGCATCACCGCCTCGAAACGGGCGCGGAATTCGTTGTGGTCATCAAACACCGCCTCCCCTATCTCCTGTTGCGCCAGACGGGCCAGCTCGACCAGTGCCTTGTCGCGCTGCCAGGTCGCCGGATCGAGCAGCTTCTTGCGGCGCTTCTCCGGTACGGCCTTCTTGGCGGGCTTGGCGTCTTCGTCGTCCGAATCGTCGTCGGCCTCTACCTCGTCTTCGCCCCTGAGCCACGTCTCGATCTCGGCCTTGACCTTGCCGAATGCTTCGTAGAGCTTGTCTCCGTACCTGGCGTAGATCTCCGCGCGCAGGGCTTCGTCGCCGCTGGCAAAGCGTAGGGTTTCGATGGCGTTGCGCTTGAGCTGGCTCTTCAGACGCAACGGCCGTTCGACCGTGATCTTCCAATAGCCGAACTCGGCGTTGTCGAACCATTTGCAGACATCACTGCTCTGCGGCTCGTCTAGGTAATGATCCAAAATTCGCTGGATATCGGCCCCCGACAGTTCGCAATTCTTCTTGCCGAGGTTGCGGCGCAGAGGCTGGAACCAGGCTGTGGCGTCGATCAGCTGCACCTTGCCATGCCGGTGTTCCGCCTTGCGGTTCGTGAGCACCCAGATGTAGGTGGCGATACCGGTGTTGTAGAAGATGTTCAGCGGCAGGGCGATGATGGCTTCCAGCCAGTCGTTCTCGATGACCCAGCGGCGGATATTGCTTTCGCCCTGACCGGCGTCGCCCGTGAACAGGGCGGAACCGTTGTGGACCAGCGCGATACGGCTGCCTAGCGGGGTGTTGTGCTTCAGCTTCGAGAGCTTGTTCACCAGGAACATCAGCTGCCCGTCGCTTGAACGGGTGATGAGTTTGAACTCGGGGTCGCCGTCGTGGCTGACGATGAAGCGCGGGTCGCTGAACTCCTTCTTGCCACCCATGCGCTCGAGGTCGGTCTTCCAACTCTTGCCGTAAGGCGGATTGGAGATCATGAAATCGAATTCGCGCGATCCGAACTGGTCCGCTGACAAGGTGGATTTGTCGGCCCCGCCGACGATGTTTTCCGCCTCGTCGCCTTCGCCTTTGAGCAGCAGGTCGGCTTTGCAGATGGCGTAGGTTTCGGGGTTGATCTCCTGCCCAAACAGATGGATCGAGACCTCCTTGTCATGGTCCCCGGCCAGTGCGCGCAGTTCCTCTTCCGCCACAGTGAGCATGCCGCCCGTGCCGCAGGCACCGTCATAGAGTGTGTAGGTGCCGGATTCGATCCGGTCTGCAATGGGGAGGAACAACAGCTTGGCCATGAGCGTGACGACGTCGCGCGGGGTGAAGTGCTCACCGGCCTCTTCGTTGTTTTCTTCGTTGAAACGCCGGATCAGTTCCTCGAACACGGTGCCCATGCCGTGGTTGTCCAGCGCCGGCAGCTTGATGCGCCCGTCGGTGTCTTTGACCGGCAAGGGCGAGAGATTAATCTCGGGGTCCAGGAAGTCTTCAATCAGATAACCCAGCACGTGGGCGTCGACCAGAGTCTGAATCTGGTCGCGGAACTTGAACTTGGTCAGGATCTCCTGAACGTTGGGGGAGAACCCGTCCAGGTAGGCAATGAAGTCGTCCCGTAGCCGCTGCCCGGCGGCACTGGCCGTCAATTTGGCGAGCGTGAACTCGGAGGTGTTGTAAAAGGCCTGTCCCGCGGCCATGCGCAGCGCCCCGTCCTGCTCGGCGACCTTATGTGCATCGAGAAACTTCTTCCGCTCCAGAACGGCCTGCTTGGTCCCTTCCAGCACGGCGTCGAGGCGGCGCAGCACTGTGAAAGGCAGGATCACGTCGCGGTACTTGCCGCGCACATACACATCCCGCAGGCGGTCGTCGGCGATATTCCAGATGAAGTCGGCAACCCACTTCAGCTGGCTCTGGTCTTCTTGTTTCTTCTGCATCATTACGTTCCTCAGCTCGCTGCCGTTCCAGTGGTTTTGTCGTCAGCGACAAGGAGGTTCCAATGTTCCTCGAGTACACCCACTAGGCGTTTCTGGCGTTCGGTCAGGAGCGCGGGCGTCCAGTCGTTTTCCGATCTGACTTCTTGGGTCAGAACGAAGGGCGATGCCACGCCCTTACCCTTGAAGTAGACGTTCTTCTTGGTGGCAAAGTCGTAATTGCTGGCTGCCGGGTTCTTACGGACGTGCAGCGGCACCAGATTGGCCAGTCGGTGCGTCCAGGTGTCGCGCTCATCCTCGTCGGGGAACCACTTGACCCAATCGGAACCCTCGGGCGGTGTTTGCGGGAGGACATGCTCCAGCGACAGATAGTCGAATGCCTGCTTCTTGCTACCGTCGCTAACCAAGGTTTCGAGGCGCAGCATCAGCGCCATCCGCGCCTTCGGCAGTTTGCGGTAAATGTCGCCATCGAGGGCGGCGAGGAACTCGCGCTTCTGTTTGTCAGTCAGGTCGAGCGTTTTGAGCGCGGCCATATCACCATCAAAGGCTTCCGGCTCGATTTCCTTGGTGAGATCGGCATAGGTTTCGATGCGCTCATTGATGCCGACCTTAGTGACAAGCATGAAGTAGGTCAGCCGTTCCAACGCCTTGAAGAAGGCGGCCAGCAGCTTGGGCTGCTGGCGGAAGCGCTTGAAATAGACGAGCGCCGGAGGCACCCAGTCCTTGAAGTCCACGCGGTTGAGCCATGACAGGTATTCGTTAATCGTTTCGGCGTGTTCGGTGGCCTCGAAGCCGGCGTCCCGAATGAAGTCCCATACCTCGGCGTATGGCTTGACCACCTTGTCGACGAGGTCAACGGGTTTTTTGTACTCGGTGACGTGATCCTGGAATTCCTTGACCAGCGTTGCTCGCTGCTTCTGCTTGGCGTAGATCGTGCGGATGTGGCCGAACAGGTCGCCAAAGGCATCGCGGCCGAGCTGGCTTTCGATCTTGCTCCACTCTTTCGAATAGGCACGCGCCTTTTCCTCGCCGCCAATGCGACGAATCGAACCGAGCACTTCCGCCTTGATGATGTCGATAGGCGCCAGATCGAGCCCACGATTGTTCAGCACAGAGAAAATGCGGTAGGCCGCTTCGAGGTCGGGCGTTGAGATAACGACCAGCGAGCAGTCGTTGGCGAGGAATTTCCACAGGGCATTGCGATCATCCGGCGACAGCGCCTTGGTGCCGGTCAGCAGCAGGGCGGCGTTTTCCCGGTAACGCAGGCGGCTGTCTGCGAGTTTGTCGGTGTTGAGCACCAGTTTTTCGAGGCCACCGGGCTCCTGGATATATTGACGGAAGAACGCGGTGTCTTCCTCGCGGGCGGTGAAACGGTAGCCGGTGGCTTTGCCGAGCATCTCGTCCCCCTCTTCGTAGAGAAAGGGGGTAACACTCTTGACGCCTTGCGGATAGGTGGCCGCCTCCCACGCCGCGCGCAAAGCGGCGAACAGCATGGTGAGCGTGGTCAACCGCTGCTGACCATCGACCACCATCGCCCGAGGGTCACGGTCGTTTTTGATGAGGACGATGCTGCCCAAGAAATACTGGCTGGTGGCCCCATTGGTGCGGGCATCCTGCATGGCTGACATAAGGTCGTTGAAGAGCTCTTCGGCCTGTTCGGTGGTCCAGGCATAGGGACGCTGGTAGTCAGGTATAACAAACTGGTAGCTCCCTTCGAAAATTTCTCTGATCAGTTTGTCATGCGCCTCAAGTGTCTTTGCCATTGTCTCTTCGTCTGTTTGATTATTTATTAATGGCCTCAGGGAATGGATGGCAACCAGGCACGCACTCCGCGTTCATGATCACGCAATTCCACATGTGGTCTCTCAGCCCAATTGATGGGCCAAATTTTTATTCGGTACTACTAGTTCCTGTCAGTCAGCGAGTTCAAAGAGGTCCCCCACCTTGCACTCGAAAAGCCGGCAAAGACGTTCAATGGCTTCCAAATCAACTCGCTGGGCTGACTCTTGATACAGCGCAGTGATGGTCGATCTGTTAAGTCCAGTGCGCCGCGCGACCTCTGAGATTTTGAGCTTATCGCGGCCCATTAAGACAGACAGGTGACAGCGGATCATCCCCAGATTCCTTGCCAATCAACGAAATGGTGTTCTGTATAGCATATTGACTTGACGGACGGCAATTTTTGGGAAATAATGTTATCTAGCTGAACATTATGTCGTTCTATAAAACATTATTGCACCGGAGCCGGCGTACACCACCATGAACCGTCTACTGACCCTCATCGCCAAAGGCTTCACTGCCTACGCTCGGGGATCCGCCGAGATCTGGGATTCGATGTTCGGGGGCATAGACCGGACCCTGACCAGTTGGGCATGCCGGCCGGCACAGGCAGTCCGCCCTACTGATCCCGAGATTGACGACGATGAGTCATTTCCTCTGATGGACGAACAACAGCGCAGCGAGGATCCGATCATGGAAATGTATCTGCTGGGCCTCCTCGACCACCACAGCACCAGTGACACGACTGCCACCGATCTATTCGACGACTCGACCAGCGCCTTCGACAACGAAAGCATGTTCTGCAACTCGCTGGATATGTTCTCCGACACCACGTGCATGTTCGACGACTCCTCGACAGGAGGCTGTGAATGAACGTAGTTGACCTCCAGCTGTACAGAGACAGGGCGCGGCGCAAGGAGGCGGAGCGGCTCAGTCGCGCGCTCCACGCCGCAATTAACGACCGCCTACTTCAGCTGCTCAGAGAGGCCGAGCGGCGGTCAAAGACATCAGCGCCGGAAGCGACTGCCAAGGGAGCGAAGGGGGCGTCGCATTGTAAAGGTTTTGATGACAATGCTGCTGAGTAGGCAGATGCCAGCACGACATCGTGCGATTCCGTTTTTGCATTAGCTAAAAGATCTTCGCTTGATACTTCTATCATATTTTCTCCCTATCACGCGCGATACCACCTCAGGTGCGACCGCGTGGTCCCATGAGCTCTGCGCGAAGCACGTGCGGACGTATTTTCGCCGCAACGCGTTTATGGGACTCGGCCTGTTAGTATTCAGTTCAATTGTGCGCATGATGGGCTACGAAGCGTTCGCGCTATTCGGCATCTTCCCCATGGCCTGCCTCTTCGGCGTAATCACTGGCATTATCATGGGTACCGAATCATCGACGACGCATAAAAAGTAATCGTTAATGACCGCGAGTCCGTGATGAGCATTAGGCAGGAGCATGGTGTATGGGCATCATCAAATTCCCGGGCGAATTCGACCCGCAAGACAAAGTGGACATCCAAAAACAGCTCGAAGACTATCGCGCCATTCTATCCTATCTCGATATCGACCCAACGACGGTGCGCTCGAAGGCGCAGCTCGATGCCCTCCTTGCCAACGCCGACGAGGAAGCCAAGAAAATGCTCGCGGGCCTTCCGCCGAATCATCCGCTAAATCAGGTCAATGATAGTATCGAGGGCTATATGCAACACAGGGATGAGGCACGTGCGCGCAAAGATCTCGAAGTGGCACTCAATCGGGCCAGCATGCGTCTGGCGCCGTGCATGCCTGTGAATAAACTCCCGGAGGCGGGCAGCTCGACGGATACTCCGCCAGCATCGTCTATTCTAAAGCCTTAGAATCTTACGGCACGACGATCAACGCGCTTGGCCTACCGGCGATCCTCATCTAGGGGTTCCGCGCAGGCTGATACAGCGTAGAAAACGAAACAAGCGACACGGTCGATGCCCGCAAAGCTCGCAGACCACAAGAATGGCCCCGCATACGCGGGGCCGAATCATTTCGCTACAGGTTCTTGTAGAGCTCCGCATCCTCGATAAAGGGCGGCTCACCGGACTTCCGGTATTCCTGCCAGTGCTCTTCCATCCGATCCGGATCGGTGCGGCAGATGATCACATCCTTCGAGATGTAGACTGCCTCGGTCTCACCGACCACGCTATCCTGAACTTCATTCGCTCTTTTCATGAATTGTCCTCATCAGTATTTACACGAAATGGCCACCCACAATGCCGGGCAAAGTTTGATGACCTATCACGTATAGCGAATGTCGCGGCAGATTCGTAATTCAGGCAGGCCAGCACATAAAAACCCCTCCCGCTTGCGCGGGAAGGGCTGTTGAATCGGCCTATGCCGTCAACGCATGTTGTCCTCCTCTTACGTTGATGTCTGAATTGGGTAGGGAACCACCCCTGCCCCGCTCGCCGCGCTCCGGCGCCAACCGGAGCGCGTACTCACCGCCATGGGTACCACCCCATGTCGTTCCACTCAATTGTCGCGTCGTGACTTTCGAAGATCCCGGTGCCACCCGGGACTGGCGTCCCTCGCCTGCGCAGGCTTTCGGCCTGCGCTTGCTTCTGATCGTCACTCGCTCCCGGTCTGTATGCTGACCACGGCTCGCTACGCCGCTGCCGCCAGGTGCCACCCCGGCGAATTACACAGACTTTCCCGCGTTATGCGCCAGCTCCCGCTGGCCATTCCATTGCGGCAGTTCGATCACATGCGCCGCGCGCCTCACCCATCGATTATGCTTCCGTCCGAACAGACGGTTTCACCGGCCCGAAGATACAAGCGGCTCGGTTACCAACATCGGCGATGCTTCCAGCGCTGTTGCAGTCCACTGCTGGGACCTAAACGGCTCATGTGACCTTACCCCACAGCATCCGTTCTGAATGCCTTGACTGGCTTGAGCTATACACTGACCCGCACGAGTTGCCTCCTGCGGTGCCCCGGAATCCATGTTTCGCTTTCGCGCAGGCCGCTTGGCCTGTGATTCCGGTGCCGTCATCGCTGACGGCCTGAGCCCACCAGTGGGGCCAAGGTTCTACCCTTCCGAGCAGCCCCTTGCAGGGATTCACACCCCTTCCTGCCGGCCCGGTCCTTGCGCATCCATTGCGCTTCCCCTGTTGCCAGGGTGACCGTGTCCGCGTCGCCCATCATCGTTTACAGCACAAGAATGAATATGAGGTAGACGGACGAGATTAGTCTCTTTGCAGAGCATTACTTCGTCCGGCCCCTCTTGCACCCAGCGAGCCCAACTACAGGCACTAGGCGCTACGCGACAACTCAATGGCTGGCAACCATCGAGCGATCTCCAGTTGGCGACCGGAGAGAGGCATCACGCCTCGAAGTGGAACATTGGCGATGTGGCAGGCGGCCCGCTGGACCCTTCCGAAAAGGCCCACCGGGCCGCCCGCCGGCGCGAACAGATGCGCGGTTGCGCATGTCGCTGGCATTGCCTGTCCCTCATTGCGTATAGCGAATCCCGAGTTGCTGCCCATGTATCTTCAATAATGTGTGCGCCAGCTGGCGCACGCACAGTTTGCATTCAATGCCTTAAATCCCTATGCCCGCGCATAGCGGTATGCAGCACCGAGTTACCTATACTGCGTATGAAACTGCCCCCGCAACGGCCGTCAATTGCGAAACTTCGCGTACCGCGTTCGAAGAGCGCGGCAATGTGGGTGCTGATGGACCTCGTCCGCACGGGTCATCGGCATTGGACACGCGGGACGGTCAGGCCCGAGAAACTGGACGCCCTGGTCGATAAACTCGACACGCGCTTCGGCATATTGATGACCGACTCAACTCGTGCACGCCACCGCAGGCAGGCGCGGCCTACCGCGCGGCTGGTCGTCTATCCGGTCGGAGAGGTGTTCTTCTGGTGGCTGCTGATTACCGGGCCTGAGTGCCGTGTTCAGCAATTGTGTACGGAGTATCAGGAGGTGCTGCACGATGCATATCATCCTGAGCACCGCGTGCATTGGGGAGACGAATACATTTTGAAGCCTCGGCAACGCAGTCGGAGCGGCGGCGGAGGTCACGCCTGGACGTGGTTCCTGACACGCCGCGCGATGCACGATGTCGAGCGCGAGATTGTGACGCTGGCTGCCGCACATGGACGCCACAGCGAACGCACAGACGATCTGGAACGGTCGATGCAGCGCTTGCGCAATCGGCCCATGTTCGGCGGCGTACGCGTACAGGCATCCCGCATGTTGCTGCGGGCGCGCAGGGTCTGGTGTAAGACACATGTGACTCCGGCGCCATCATGCATCACTGATCGGCTGCCGTTCTTTGGTGGCAGACCGGTGATCTACTGACCCTTTCAGAGGAAGTGACTTTCGAGGCAATTTCGTAACGAGAGTCGCGCCCGATAGAAAATCGCCCAAAGGTTCGCCGGTGTGATGTTGAAGTGCGCACAGATCGTTTCTGTGCTCTCCTCTTGGAGTTCACGCATAAGAAACAGGCGTGCCTGCCGCTCGGGCATGTGCTCCAGACAGTATTCCAACACCGCCCAGAATTGCCCATCCTCCAGTGCCTTTTCCGGATTACCCCAGTCGGCGATTCTCATCGTCCAGTGTCCATCACCCGAAAAACTGCGTTCGACGATGTCGCCGTCATCCCCCGACGTCTCCGGATCACCCAGCGAGACCTCGCGGGACTCCCGGCGGAACTGGTCAAGGATCTTGTGCTTGAGGATGCCGATCAGCCAGGTGCGCACCGACGCGCCGCCGGTAAAACGCTCACGTGCCTGAAGCGCAGCAAGCAGGGTTTCCTGTACTACCTCTTCCGCCTTGTGCTCGTCCCGCAACCGCGACAGCGCGTAGCGGTAGAGCGCATCTCCGTGCGCCGTCAGCCAGTGTTCCGGACTGTCGATACCACCGTCCATCTTTGCTGTGCCCTGGTCGTTCAACGCAGCGATCTCAGCATGTCGAGGACTGCCAGACGATACGCGTCGATGGCCGCGTTGATGGCGGCCACGCTGGTCTCGGATTCGCCGAGTCCTTCCCATTGTGTTTCCCAGACGGCTCGCAGGCGGTCCGCCTCTCCGGGCACCGGATCCGGAATCACTTGGCTGAGGTCATGAATCGTCAGGATATGTGCCCACCCCGCCCGGGGGCTGCCGTATTCGGTGCTCTGGTCGTAATGGCTGAAGAACACGACACGCTGCAATTCGCCCACCTCGGTCAACACCTCGAACCCGGCAGTGCGGATGTTGCTGTTCTGTTCGGAACGCTCGTTGCGCCAGGTGTTGTAGCCGAGACCCGACAGCGCCACGGTCAAGCTGATGATCGCCACCAGGTTCCGCCGGATCTGTTCGAAGATGGAATCCTTCATGTGTCACCTCCCGCCGGCGGGACGCAGCAATCACGCGATTCATGCCGGACAGCATGCCGCGGGATTGCCAGTGATCTGCACGGGCGGACACGGCATGTCGCCATAGGAGCAGAACACGCAGCAATCGCCAGGTTTCGGCCTGAGCAACGCACGGCATTGTGTGCAGTCGTAAAAATAGAGGCAGGCGTCTGTCGGCATGGCTTCGAGCTTTGCATATCCGCACTGCGGGCAGGTCAGCGTCGAATGCAGCATCAGAGTCTCTGGCGCGCGTTGCGGGGCTGGCTCAGGAATGCAGCGTCGGTTGGCGGGCCAGACCAGGTCCAATATGGCGACGGCCCCCATGAAAACCAATCCGACATAGAGAAGGTAGGTGCTCCAGGTGTACTCCCACAATGGATAGAGCGTCGCCACCACCATGGTCGGCCCCAGTATTCCGAGCAGGCTGCGATGCCACTGACGATGCAGGAAATAACCCAGTGCGTTCGCCGCGAATGCCACGCCGGCAAACAACGGTAGCAGGAGGTTCAGCATCACCCCTTCATACTGGGCGAGAAAACCCAACCCGAAAACGGCCCCGATACTGGCGAGCGCGGGGAAGCACATGGCGCAACTCAATGCCGCTACGACGCTGCCGACGGCACCCGTGCTGTTCGCTATGCGTGCGAGATTGTCTGCGTCCTTCCTCACCACTCTCCCTCCTGGTTCACCTCACCGGCCTGGATACTGCTGAACGCACCGCTGCATTGAGCGCACCACGATCCGGCGATTTCACAAAACCACGATGATGATGCCGAGATTTGACCGACCGGTCTACTATATTCGAGGCCTCCGCTGAAGGCAAGCGTGCCGTACAGCCAGTCCGACGCCACATATAACCCGACGTTCGATGGCAATTCCTTGCTAGTTCCGGCCTGCGATCACTCCGCCGTCGACATCCCAGATCGCACCGGTGACCCAGCCGGCATCTTCGCTGAGCAGGAACGCGATGGCTTTGGCGACATCGTCAGGCATTCCAATTCGTCCAATGGGATGAAAGGCATCGAAGGTGGCGAGGGTCTCGTCCACCCGATTCGGGTCGATGAATTTCTCATAGATGGGGGTTTTGACCACTGCTGGAGAGACTGCGTTGACACGGATGTTCATGTCCGCGAGCTCCATGGACAGATGTTGCGTCAAGGCATGCAGGCCCGCCTTGGCCATGGAGTAGGCAGAGGACGGCGTGGCCTTGATGGCCTGCTTGGCCCACATCGACCCGATGTTCACCATTGAGCCGCCCCCGTTCGCCACCATGTTCTTGGCCACCGCCTGGGTAATGAAGAACATCGAGCGGTTGATGTTCAGATATTTATCGTAGTCGTCCTGCTCATGCGAGAGGAAGGGCGTCGGCTTGAAGTATCCCGCCGCATTCACGAGATACTTGATGTGCTGGTCGGGATTTTCGGCATAGGCAATGACGCGTTGTACATCGCTCTGGTGATAGAGATTCGCCAGGATCGCCTCGACATCGCCAAGCGCAGCCAGCTCGCGTTCAGCCGCAACCAGTTTTTTCATCGAGCTTCCGACAATGACGGTCTTTATGCCTATGTCCAACAACAGCTTCGCCGTGGCCAGCCCTATCCCACTGGTTCCGCCAACGATCAGCGCTACATTTTGACCCGGGTTTTTCATAATGTTTCCTATCTTCAGTCGTGATTGGGAGACGGTAAGTTAAGCAGTTACATGACTTGCTGATCTTGCTCAGGTTTCATGGCTCTTGCTAACCGCGCCAGTATCTGGGATAGCCGGGACCTGCGCGGAGATTGTTGAATAGCAGCGCGACACCGACTACAACGCCGGCACCCAGTAATACCGGCGTCGCAAGAAAGGTCCAGCCAGGCTGAGCGAGCAGCACCACGAGCGGATCGGCACCCGCAGGCGGATGGCCGGTGCGCGTGAGCAGCATGGCGGTGATGCTGAGCCCGACCGCGAGACCCATAACCCACCCTTCCGTCCCCGCGAATGTCAGGAGCAGCAGTCCTACCGCTGTGGAGACGAGATGGCCGCCAATCACATTGCGTGGCTGCGCGAACGGGCTTTCCGGTACGGCGAAGACGAGAAAACAGGACGCCCCGAACGGCGCCATCAGGACAGGTACGCCTGCGGAAGACGTCAGCAGCGTCAGCGCTGATATCGCCAGCATCCCCCCCAGGCCCGCGAGGAACGTCTGGCGGACACTGATGCGCGGCGGCGCGTTGGCACCGCCGCGGAGGCGCTCGACCCAGTACTTCCAGTGCAGCAGCGACCTACTCATTCCCACATCCCCGGCATGCCGACGTAGCCTTCGATACGGCGGATATCGCCGAACCAGCGCAGGATGTTGGCGTACTGTGCGATGTCGACCTGTCCCTCCGGGGAGAGCG
The DNA here is from genome assembly GCA_019911805.1 of Gammaproteobacteria bacterium. Taxonomy (NCBI): domain Bacteria; kingdom Pseudomonadati; phylum Pseudomonadota; class Gammaproteobacteria; species Gammaproteobacteria bacterium. The sequence continues at coordinate 20,474 of JAIOJV010000052.1, read as the reverse complement.
CAAGATAGGGATAGATCGCCAGATCGGCGATGCTCAGCTCGTCATCGACCAGCCAGCGGGTTTGTGCAAGCGTATGGTCGATGATGCGTAGCGTTGCGTCAGTGATCGTCTCGGCGCGCGCCACATCGATCGGACGCGCCCACTTGTGATTGACACGCAGGATGGCGGGTCCGGCGGCAATCTCGTTGGCCGCCGTCGAGAGCCAGCTCACGATTCTGGCCAGATGAACCGGATCCTGTGGCCACCAACGTTCGCCGCCGTAGCGACTGGCGAGGTACACGAGGATGGCCTGGCTGTCGCGGATCGCAACATCGCCATCGACCAACACAGGCACCTCACCGAAGGGGTTGAGCGCAAGGTATGCGGGCGTATGCTGTTCGCCGGCAGCCAGATCCACAGTAACCCGTTCGTACGGCAGCCCGAGCATCGACAGCAGCATGCGGACCTTGTGGCAGTTGCCCGACAAGGCGGTTTCATGGAGTCGGATCATGCGACGCTCTCCTTATGCAGCGATCAGTAGAAGGATTCATGCTGCACGCGTTCCGCTGCGATACCGAGCCGATTTGCGGCAACGCGCACGGCTTCGATCAGCGCGATCGGACCGCAGACATAGAACACCGCATCGTCGGCAGCACGCCGCAGCACCTCGGTCACATCCAGGCGTCGGTGACCCGGAACACGGCTGAAATAGGTGAAATAGTCACTCGTCAGCTCGACGGCGAGCTGGTCTCGGTAGGCCATATCCGCAGGCGTCCGCCCCGTGTAATGCAGCTCGAACGGTACGTTGCGGCTGCGCAGCGTCTGGGCCATGGCCCTGATCGGCGTGATGCCGATGCCGCCGGCGATCAGCACCGCGGGACGCGCATCGGTATGCAGCGGAAAATGGTTGATCGGCGGTGCGACGCGCAGCCGCGTGCCGATCCGCCAGGCCTCATGGATCCTCCGCGAACCGCCACGGCCGTCGCTTTCGCAAAGCACGGCAATCTCGTACACATCGTGACACCCGGGATGCGTCATGAGCGAATACTGGCGTGTGACCGTGGACCCGTCGGCTAGGCGCACGGGTACTTCGAGGTGGGCACCGGCCTCGGCCTGCGGCAGGTCTCCCCAGTCTTCGGCATGGAATTCATAGGCGCGGATGCGCGAGGTCAACTGGCGGACGCCGGTGATCGTCAGCGCCAGTTCGCCATTGCCGACCGGTTCCTCGGCCGGTGCCTGCGGCTGCGCGTCTTGCGCCGATCTGGCCTCCTTGATGCGTTGCGCGATTTCGTCCTTCGTATAGCGGGGAGTGATGTACTTCGGGCAGTTCCAGTCGAAGCCCTCGATGCGGATCACGATGCCGCGTTCGACACGTGCCCGGTACTCGGGATTGTCGAGACGCGCCAGCAGTTCGGGATCGCTGTCCTCGTCGATCACCCGCGCACGGCCGAGGATCTTCAGGCGGGCCTGGTTCGGGTAGTCCATCAGGAACAGGCAGACGCGGTCATCGCCGGCCAGATTGCCCACCGAGATGTATTGACGGTTTCCGGTGAAGTCGGCATAGCCGATCGTGCGCGCATCGAGCACCTTGAGGAAGCCGGCCGGACCGCCGCGATGCTGCACATACGGCCAGCCGGTTTCACTCACCGTGCCCTGGTAGAAGCTATTGCTCCCCTTGATGAAGCCGATTTCGGACGGACCGAGTTCGGGCGGCTGCACCGGCCCCTGCTCATGTTGGCTATAGGCACCGCGACTCCCCATCCGTTCCTGAATGGCCTTGACGTTCGCGGTGAATGCAATGTCCATGAAGGCACTGGTCATGGAAGGGCCCTCCTGTTCGTCCGGTTGAAGTCGGGCGGAAGGGGTCGCCCCCTTCCGCCATGACCTCGATCTCAGACGGCGAGTTTCAGATCGATCTTCGGGAAGTCGATGTCGATGCGGCTGGCCCGGCCAAGGATGTTGGTCAGGATGTTCATGCCGACGTGGGTGATGATCTCGACGATCTCCGCATCGCAGTAGCCGGCGTTACGCACATCGGCCAGTTCGGCATTGGTGATGTCGCCAGTGTGTTCGACGAGGGCGCGGGCGAACCGCACGGCGGCGGCTGCCCTGGCGTCCTGACTGGTGCCGGCACGGTTGGCATCGATCTCGGCACCGTTGAGGCCGACCTTGCGACCGATCGCGGTGTGCGCCGACAGGCAGTATTCGCAGGCGTTCTGCTGGGCGAGCGCAAGGGCGATGCGTTCGCCGGTCTGCGGGTCGAGGTGGCCGCCGTTGCCGACCCCGTACAGGCCGAGGAAGGCCTTCAGCGCTGCCGGCGAGTTGGCGAACACCTTGAGGAAGTTCGGGACCATGCCGAGTTGCGACTGGATCGCGTCGTAAAGGGCCTTCTGTTCGGCGTTGGCGGTTTCGTGGGTGACGACGTTGATGCGGGCCATGGTGTTTCTCCTGTGCGTAATGACGGGTTGAGGCGTCGCGGTATGACGACGGTCGCCACTCTGCCAGAGATGCTTTGGCGCAAGAATACCCGTATAATGCAATTCATTATTCCATTAGACGGAATTATCATGGACCGCTTCCACCTGATGAACGTGTTTGTCGCGGTTGCCGAAACCGGGAGTTTTGCCGGCGGGGCCCGGCGCCTGAAGCTGTCACCGCCCGCCGTGACGCGTGCCGTGGTGGCCCTGGAAGAGCGGCTGGGGGTACGGTTACTCACCCGTACCACACGCGTCGTGCGCGTGACCGAAGCCGGTGCGCGCTATCTCGAGGATGCACGCCGCGTCCTGGTCGAGCTGGAAGAAGCTGACGCCGCTGCCGCGGGTATCAACGCAACGCCGCGCGGACAGCTGGCGATCACGGCACCTGTGCTGTTCGGCAAGCTGTACGTGATGCCGATCATCACCGAGTATCAGTCATTATTCGAGCAAACGACGGTGTCGGCACTGTTCGTCGATCGCGTCGTGAACTTCATCGATGAGGGCATGGACGTCGGTGTGCGTATCGGTCCGCTGCCCGATTCGTCACTGCGCGCCATCCGGGTCGGACGCGTGCGCCGGGTCGTGGTCGGCGCGCCTGCCTATCTCGAAAAACACGGCATTCCGCAGACCCCGGATGAATTGGCCAAGCACCGTCTCGTCGCATCGAGCGGGATCGCGCCGACGAACGATTGGGTCTTCGAGTCGGCCGATGAGAAACTGTCGGTGCGCGTGCAGCCACGCATCTTCGTGAACACCAACGACGGGCCACTGGAAGCTGCGCGCCAGGGCTATGGGCTGACGCGCCTGCTCTCTTACCAGGTGGCACCGCAACTCGCCTCGGGCGAATTGAAAACCGTCCTCGGCGACTACGAGGGACCCGACCTCCCGGTGCATGTCATTCACCGCGAAGGGCGGCACGGATCAGCGAAGGTGCGCAGCTTCGTCGACCTCGCCGTCGACCGGTTGCGTGCGGACAAGGCGCTCAACTAGTTTCAGCGGCACATTCCGATGCAAGGCTCGATAGGCGTATACCGAGGGTGCCCCCAGAACGTCTCGTACCAGTGGGCTTGCAATTGACCGCTCGGTCAACTAGGCTTTGCCCATGATCGATGAACATGACACTCGCCAGCGTATCATCGCGAGCGCACGCGACCTGATCTACAGCCGCAGCTATGCGGACGTGGGCGTAGCCGAGATTTGCGAGCGCGCCGCGGTGAAGAAAGGCAGTTTCTATCATTTTTTTCCAAGCAAGCAGGAACTTAGCCTGGCCATCATCGACGACTTGCGGGTCGTGATGGAGGATCGGGTGCTGATTCCCGCCTTCGCCCGCGATCTGACGCCCCTGAACAGATTGCAGCGCTTCGTGGACAACCTGTACGAATTCCAGCGAGGAACGGCCGCCACCGCAGGCCGCCTCCTGGGCTGTCCGTTCGGCAATCTTGCCCTGGAACTGGCCACACGGGACGAGTTGATTCGCCACAAGCTGGAGGCGGTATTTGCCGGCATCCAGGCCCGTTTCGAGAACGTGCTGACGGAAGCCATGGCTGCGGGCGAAGTCGGTGAGGTCGATATCCCCGCCACCGCCCAGGCCATGCTGGCCTACATCGAGGGTGTGCTGATGATGGCCAAAACCGCCAATGACCCAAACGTGATCCGCCGGCTGGGCCCGGCCTTCGCGAGTATCCGGATCCCGCCGGTGGCCAACTGAGTTTTTTTGCCCTGAAACTAGACCGACCGGTCTACTTGTTGAGACAGATGAGACAGCCACATGAGTCACAGCACCCTGGACGCCCGCAACCTGAACTGCCCGCTGCCCATCCTGCGCACCCGAAAGGCCCTGAACGGTCTGGCGAACGGCGACACCTTGGAAGTGCTCGCCACCGATCCCGGTTCGGTGAAAGACATTGATTCGTTCTGCAAGCAGACCGGCAACACCCTCGTCAGCACCAACGAGCAGCAAGGCCAATACACCTTCGTCATCCGCAAGAACTGACACCCATCCACATTAGGAGAAGGCACATGACCGCAAACGCAACTCAGTTGCCAATGGGCAGTGGAAACGCCGATCTCAACGCCTGGTTCGACCGTCGATTCGAAGAAAAGATGGCCGAGCGCGCAGCCAACCACGTTCCCAGCATGACGCTGATCGCCACCAAGGGAACCCTGGACATGGCCTACCCGCCGTTCATTCTCGCCTCGACCGCCGCAGCCTTGGGTTGGCAGGTCTCGGTCTTCTTCACCTTCTACGGACTCAGTCTTCTCAAGAAGGAACTCGATCTCCAGGTCACACCGATGGGCAATCCCGCGATGCCCATGAAGCTGCCGTTCGGACCCGAGTGGTTGAAGAGCCAGGAGATCCACGTCCCGACCCTGCTGATGTCGACGCCGGGTTTCCAGGCTGCCGCGACAAGTCTGATGAAGAAGACCATGCGCAATAAAGGCGTGGCAGATATCGCGGAGTTGCGTTCGTTGTGTGTCGACGCGGACGTGAAGCTCGTCGCCTGCCAGATGACCGTCGATCTGTTCGGTATGAGCAAGGACGACTTCATTCCGGAGATCGCGGATTGGGTCGGCGCCGCCAGTTTCCTGCCGATTGCCCAGACCGCCGACGTCAACCTGTTCATCTGATCCATCACAAGGATATCCCTCATGCAGAAATTTCCCTACCACACCCAGGACACCGCCCCGGCCGAGGCTCGCCCGCTGCTCGACGGCGCCAGGAAGAAATACGGGATGATCCCGAATCTGTACGCCAAAATGGCGGAGGCCCCTGCCCTGTTACAGGCCTATTTTCAGATCGCCGAACTGTTCTCCAAGTCCGGCCTGACAGCTGTTGAACAGCAGGTGGTCCTGCTGACCGTAAGCCGGGTGAACGGTTGTGCATATTGCGTGGGCGCACACAGTGTCCTGGCCGACATGGGCGGAGTGCCTGCGGCCGTGACCGATGCGATCCGCGACGACACGCCGATTACCGATGCCAGGCTGGAAGCGTTGCGACAATTTACGGCCAGGCTGGTAGAGGCACGCGGGTGGCTTTCCGACGACGACATCGATGCCTTCGTCGCATCCGGCTACACGCCGGCGAATGTCCTAGATGTGGTACTGGGAGTGGGCCAGAAGACCCTGTCCAACTATACCAATCACCTGACCGGAACCGAACTGGACGCCGCCTTCGCGGGACGCGCCTGGCAGGCGCCGGCTACCATTTGAGTCACGCTGATGACACCCAGCATCCTCGCGGGGAATGAGCCATGAAACGCAAACCGGGTGACAAAGTGACATCCATTCGACTGCCGGCCATCGACGGGACGCAGTTCGACCTGGATAGTCTGAAAGGCAGACCGTACATGCTGTCGTTTTTCCGCTTCGCCTCCTGCCCGTTCTGCAACCTGCGCATGCATGAACTGGTGACGAAGTTTTCGCAATTCCATAACGGGTTCACGGTGGTCGCCGTGTTCGACTCTCCGCTGGACAACTTGCGCGAGCATGCCGACAAGCATCATTCGCCGTTCCCGGTCCTGGCGGATACGAACAATGCCTACTACAAACTCTACGACATCCAGCATTCCTTCTGGGGCGTGATGAGAGGCATGATTTTCCGCATGCCAAAACTGATGTATGGCATGTTCGCCAAAGGCTATGTCCCGCTCAAGATCAAAGGCAGCATGACGACGATGCCGGCGGACTTTCTGGTGGACCGTCAAGGCATCATCCGCGAGGCTTATTACGGAAAGGATGAGGGTGATCACCTGCCCTTCGAGAGGATTGTCGAATTCTCGAAATCGCAGTGAGCGAGAGATGCATCATCACGTTCTGAAGACACACGATATGTCAGAAGCCCATATCTCAGTGCCCGTCACGTACCAGCGCGAATGGCAGGACGGCTTCGGCGCGCGCGGCTGGAAGCTGGACGTGTCCATCGGCGAACCCTGTGTCATTGCCGCGACTGCCGAACACGGCACGCGGATACCCACCTCTGTGCTCGTGCACGACATCCTCGATCACTATCTGTGCGGATTCGGAATCGGTGGGCACCGTAACGAGGCTATGGCACTGATGCAGCTGGCGTCGCGGACCGGTGCCGATCCGCGCGTGGATTTCCGGCAGATTGTCGACGAGGACCTTATCCATGGGCACTGCAACGGTGAACCGCTGCACGCCTTCCTGCCGGAGGCGTTGACCGCCCTGGTACCGGAGCACATTCGTGGCGATAAGGCCTCCATGGAGTTTCTGGTCCGAGAACTCGGCAGGGACGGACTCCGAGGCACGCTCATCGAGCACTTCGTGACCATCGGTACAGCGGTTCAGGATCAGGTGGTGACTCATTGGCGACACCTGGGGCTCGACTACGGGCGCCGGTCCGCGATGGGCATTGCCCTGCAACGGATCCTGGTGCAGTTGGACGGGCTCGCGCGCGAACATAACTGGCCGTATGCGCACGGACGGTTTGTGATCGGTACCCATCAGTGCGGAGTGGACATCGAAATTCCTGAACGTATCCGCATCGAGTCCCCCGTCGTAGATCGCGATGACGCGACGGATCACCCGGGTTACCCGCCACCGCGGCGACGTACCGCACCGGGCCCATAGCCCATGTGCTGTTTGAAGGCCTTGCGGAAAGCGGCCTCTGACTGATAGCCGCACTGCTCGGCGATCGCCGCGACCGACTGTTCGCTGACACGTAATTGCTCAAACGCGCATTGCATGCGCCAGTGGGTGACATACGTCATCGGAGCCATGCCCATGAGTTCCTGGAACCGCTTCGCGAAGGCGGCGCGCGACATCGCGGCCGTGTCGGCGAGCTTGTCTACCGTCCAGGCCGAACCGGGCGCATCGTGCAGTCGTTGCAGTGCGCGGGCGATTTTACGGTCGGAAAGCGCCGACAGCACGCCGGCAGCCCCGGCATGCTCGCGCATGTACGATCTCACCACCTGGATGAACAATACATCGGCCAGGCGATCGACGACGACATCTGCGCCGGCCTCCCCGCTTTCGGACTCCGCCGCGATGTAGCGGATGAGCTGATCGAGCCAGCCGATGCGCGCGGAGTCCTCGCTGCGGATATGCACCACATCGGGCAGCGCGGCGAGAATCGGATTGACCAGCGGAGTTTCGAACTCGAAATAGCCGCACACCAGGCTGGTGGCAGGACCCTCTCCGCCGGTGGAGACGAGACCGCTGTGCGGCGACAGGTTCACCTGCACGGGGCTGGAACTGATGACATGCACGGCGTCGCGGGGAAACACCAGCAGATCGCCACTCCGCAGCGGCTGCGGATCGCGTCCGGGCAGGTGCAGCCAGCAGGCGCCCCGGGCAATCAGGTGGAAGGTCGCCTTGTGCTCGCCGGATGAATCCACCGACCAGGCGCCGCAGACGCTCGCATGAAAGAACACATTGGCGCGCAACCGCAACAGACGGAGCAGGTCGCTGAGGACATCCACGTCAGACACTCCCTTGGACGATTGAACATGAATTCCAGCGTGTGCGGCATATATCGTCCACGCCACGCGCTCTAGCATGGGTTCCGTCCGGTACCGACCGGACACCCTCCAACCCAACCGAACAGGAGTCATCCCATGTCACTGAAGCAGATCCTTACCCGGGCCCTGGTGGTCCTCGCCTTCGCGACCGGCATTGCCGGCGCCGCAGCGCCGACGACCAAGGACGGCGTCACTACCATCCATCTCGACGAGTACAACGGCTATTTCTCGGCCAAGGAGACACTGGTCGATCTCAAGCCCGGCGTCTACGAGTTCGTGGTCAGCAACAAGGCCGACAAGCTCGTCGGTTTCTGGTTGCAGGACGCCAAAACGCAGGAGTTCCTGGAGCGGTTCCCGCTCGAGCCGGGACAGACCCGCACCGCGCGCGTCACCGTCGGCGAGAACGGCTTCCGCTACCGCTGCCCGATCAATCCCACGCCGTGGTACGAGGTCGAAGTGAGCAAGTAACCGGCCCACGGACAGGCGCGCCGCGATCAGTGGCGCGCCTGTCTGAATCCCCGAACGACATCCCCGCAACGCCATTTTCAGCTGGACAGCCGGATCGGCATCCTCTTCCCAGACGTATCGCCCTGTTGGCCGATGAAGCTCTCCACTTCGGCGCCTCTGATCGGACGACAGAACAAGAAGCCCTGTGCCTCATCGCAGCCGATTCTGTTCAGGAAATCGTACTGGTTCTGCGACTCGATGCCCTCCGCGATCACCTTCAGGCCCAGATTGTGTCCAAGATCGATGATCGACCGGACCAGCAAGGCATCTCCCGCGTCTTGCTCGATATTGCATACGAACGAACGGTCGATCTTGAGCCTGTCGAGAGGCAGTTGCCGCAGATATGCGAGCGACGAATACCCCGTCCCGAAATCGTCCAGTGCGATGCACACACCTAATGCCTTGAGATCCCTAAGCATCTCGATGGAATGGGGCACGTCCTGCATCGCCAGGGTTTCGGTAATCTCGACTTCCAGATACTGCGGAGGCAGACCCGAATGATTCAACGCATCGGAGATTGTCTTGATGATGTCCCGGGTGATGAACTGCCGCGCCGAGAGGTTCACCGCGATGCGGATCCAGGGCATCCCGCCTTCGCGCCACGCCTTGGCCTGGTGACAGGCCGTGCGCAGAATCCATTCGCCGATGGGCTGGATGAGTCCGGTTTCCTCCGCCAGGGGTATGAATTTTCCGGGCGGCAACGACCCGAACACCGGATGCTCCCAGCGCAGCAGGGCCTCGACACCGGCCACGGCCCCGTCGGCGAACGCCACCTGGGGCTGATACGCCAGGCTCAGTTCGCCGCGCTCCAGGGCATGACGCAAGTGATTTTCCAGCAACAGGCGCTCCCGCGCCGCGGCGCTCAGCCCGGATGCATAGGCATGGAATCCCCCACCGCCACCCTTGACCTGCTGCAACGCCTGATCGGCACGACTGATCAGGGATATGGCGTCCTGTCCATCGGCCGGATAATGGCAGCAGCCGATACTCGCTCCCAGGAATAGTTCGTACTGGTCGACCAGCAGCGGATCCCCGAATCGGGTCACAATATCCATTGCCAGCTGCGAAGCCGTACCGGATGTGGCGGGATTGGTCAGCGACACGCCGAAGATTTCGCCCTCGTAGCGGTAGACGTGGGCCGTGACATAGCCTCCGCCGAAATCCGCGACGATCTCCGTGAGCCGGCGCGATAGGATCTGATAGAGCCGGTCGGCGATGCCGTGCCCCATGCTGTCGATGATCCGCTGGGTGCGCTCGATGCCGATCAGCAGCACGGCGCCCTGCTCGCCCAGTTCCAGAGACGTCTGTATATCGGACAGGAACCGGCGGCGGTTTGGCAGGTCGGTCACCGGATCATGGAACGCCATGTGCTCCAGGCGGCGTTCCGCCCGTACCCGCTCGGAAATGTCGCGGAGGTACACATGAAAGACCTTGAAATCCCTGAGCCAGTGCACATTGGCCTCGTAATCTCTGCCGAGGACGGTGTACTGCCAATGCGCCCAGTCGCTAGACTGCGCGGTCAGGTTCCTGACACGCTCCCGCACGTCCTGCGGCAGCAGGCTCAGTGGCGCTTCGGCCGGCACACCCAGGGCCATCAGCGTCGCCCACGCCCCCGGGTTCACATATTCGACGTCACCCGTGCGCGTCAGCCGTAGCACAGGATTCGGATTCTTTTCCACGAACATCGCCAGCCGCTGACGCTCCCGGACGCCCGACAGATAGGCACTGAGAAACAAACCTGCAAGAACGGCGATCACCAGGATCGCGCCGATGTAATAACGTGCGGATGTGTTCACCATGCCGATCCTGTTTTCGACCTGATTCCGGTATTCGTGCATCCGTTGCTGAAGATCGTCCGACAGCGTACTCAGACTCGTGGAGGCGATCAGACTCTTCTCGGTTACCTGTTCGAGTATCTCGCGCGCGCGGTCCCAATCGATCGGGACATCGTTCAGAGTACGTTCGAGCGCGCCGGACAGCGATCGGATCTCCGCTATGACCTGCGTCACGACGTCGGTCCTGGGGTACCTTCCGAATTGATTCGACAACACCGCCCAGCTATCGTCGATGGCGCGCTGATTGTCCTCCCAGCGTGTCTTGAAAACCGGGCTTCCCGTCGTGGCGTAATACTCGTAGAGGATGGACTCCTGTGTCGCGATGTGACCGCGCAGCGCGGCTATCCCGGCGTACATCGCGATCCCGTTGTCCAGGTACTTCACGGTATCCTCGTTCAGAATGGCGCTGTCCCGATACAATGTCACCGACAGTCCGACGCCTATCGCGAACACCAGCGCGTAGAGGGCGCGCACGAACGGGATGGCCTTCTTTTCCATCGCATCACCTCAGCACATCACCGGCTCCTCATGCGCGCGGCGATCAGATGATCGACACTCAGTTTCCCGGCTCCCGAGAAGATCAGCGGCATGAACAGCACGAGATACATCAGCGGCAGCTTGAAGCCATTGTCGCAGACGTTGTAGCCGTTGCCGGCGTGTACGCTGGCCCACGCGACGATCGTCAGAATCACCAGCGAGACACTGAAGAACCGTGTGCCGAGCCCGATTACTAGCGCGACAGCGCCAAGCAGCTCGCTCCAGGTGGCGAGGAACCAGCTGATGTCGACGGGTACGACACTGAAAGGGAACGGGAAGTCCTCCTGGATCGCAGCGAACCAGTTCTCTCCACGGAATTTCTCCACACCGGCCTCCCAGAACTCGTAGGCCAGCAACAGCCGGATGCCCAGCTGTGGCAGAAACTCGCCCAGGCGGTTCAGAAACCCGAAAACGTCCCGCGCCACACAGACCGTACAGGCATTCAACAGCTTCGACATGTTCATCTCCCGTTCAGTAATTCAGTAAACCGCCCCGGCGTGCCGGAGTTTTTCGAGCAAGTTGCGGCCCATCTCGACGATCAGATCCGGGTTTTCATGATTCATTTCGTCCGCGATGCGCAGCATGGCTGCACGTCCCGTCAGGTCCGTGTCGCGGATCAGTTCGAGCAACCGTGCTGATAACGGATTCAGGACAATGAAGCGTACGGCGTGTGCCGCATCGCGATAGACCAGATACCAGTACGCGCCTTTGTCGGTGCCCTTCGGCCTGTAGCGCGGCCGGATGCGGTGTACGGGGTAGCTATAGCCGGCCAGGCGGGCGGTGGGGTTGAGCCTGGGCCGCTCCGCCAAAAGCTCCCGACCAGGTTCGAGACCTGGTGGCACTACTTCTTCCTCGGCGACGGATACGGCCAGTTCCACCCATTCGTAGTGCATGAAGTCGTACAGATACGGTCGCTTCGGAAACAGCGCCTCGGCAAGCGGTTCGAACCAGGCCAGGAACTCGCCGGGTATGTCCCGGAACAGCGGCGAGTGACTGCGGTGCTCCGCGAAGAAGCGCCGCACCATAGCGCGCCATGCGCGGGCGCCGAGCAGCCGGCGCGTGATCGGAAAACACGCCAGCAGGAAGCCTTCCAGATTGTTGTACAGCAGCTCCTCGTAGACGCGCATGCGCCGCGCCGGCACGCCCGGCGGCCGCGGCTGTCCGCGCGGGTCGCGGATGCGCGCCGCCAAACTGGCCTGGAAGGCCCGGAAGTCATGGGGTTCAGGCGACGCGGACATGGCGCTTACCCCGATTCAGACATTGCAGTGCGCGGATATGACGGACTTCGTCGAGCAGTTCACCGAGCGGCGGCAGGTTGAAATCGCGTTCCAGAAGCGTTGGTGGTGTCCCTATCCGTGCGTAGGTTTTATCCAGCAGCTGCCATACCGGATCGATCACCTCGGCACCGTGGGTGTCAACGATCAGATCTTCGGCCTCGCGGTAATGTCCGGCGACGTGCAGGTAGACCACCCGCTCTGTCGGCAGGCGCTGAATGAAGGACCACGGGTCGTAACCGAAATTGACGCTGTTGACGTAGACGTTGTTGACGTCCAGGTGCAGGTCGCAATCGGCCTCGTCGAGCACGGCGCGAATAAACTCGCCCTCGTCCATTTCGGCGATCGGCGGGGCCACGTAATAGGACGCGTTCTCCACGGCGATGCGCCGCTCCAGGATCTCCTGGGTGCGGCGAATCCGCGCGGCGACGTGATGCACCGCCTCTTCAGTGAACGGAATCGGCAGCAGGTCGTAGAGGTGACCGGTATCGCTGCACCAGGACAGATGCTCGGTATAGAGGGCGATGGCGTGTTCGTCCAGAAACGCCTTGACCCGGAGCAGGAACGCCTCGTCCAGCGGGGCCGGACCGCCGAGCGACAGCGACAGGCCGTGCGCGACCAGCGGGCGCTGTTCGGCGATCATTCGCAGATCCCTGCGCCAGGCGCCGCCCATGCCCATCCAGTTCTCGGGCGCGAGCTCAAGAAAATCGATCGCGTCGGGGACACCGGCCCTGAGGTCGGGAAGCAGCTCCCGCCTCAGGCCGAGCCCCGCGCCATGCACGCGTGCGGTTTGCATGTGCGCGGTCCCGCAGTACTACTGCGGGGTACCTTCGGCGGGCATATCCTTCTTCGCGCCGCCGCACTTGCCCTCGCCGCACTTCCCATCCTTGGCCTTGGCCTCGGTCTTGCCGCCGCACTTGCCCTCGCCGCATTTCCCATCCTTGGCCTTGGCATCGGCCTTGCCGCCGCATTTGCCTTCGCCGCACTTCCCGTCCTTGGCCTTGGTATCGGCCTCGGCGACCTGATAGCCCTGCGCGAGCTCCTGCATACCGAAGGGATTGTCACCGGCGAGGGCCAGGCCGGAAGAACCGAGGACGGCGGTCAGCGCCAGCGAAACAGAGGTCTTGGTCACGTTCATGTGGATCTCCTGATGTGTGTCATGTCATTGCCCCGTGCGGGGCCGTTGATGACGATCATCCCGGAGAAACGGTCAGCGAGTCAGTGCGAATGCCGGTCCCGCTCGGCGATGGCCTGGCGGATGCGTTCGCGTGCTTCGGCAGGCAGTTCGACGGCCGGCGACTCCGAATTCGGGCGGTGGGCCATGATCCGCATGGCCTGCCGCAGCAGCCGGATCTGCCGCTCGAAACGCCGGCAGTTGTCGCACATCCAGAGATGCACACGCAGGGCCCAACGCTCCCGGAACCCAAGGTTCCGTTCCTGGCTTTCCGACACCAGTCGCGTCGCGTCTTTACATGTCAGCATCGTCGATCCAACCTCCGGGCCTCGCTGCCCGTTCACTCCGAAAACTGCCAGGCCCGCGGGCCTGAGACAGCATCGTCTGCACATTGGTCGGAGCGGGCGGAGATTCCTGACATGCGTATAACGTTTGATTTCGCGACAGTAACTTAGGCTTATGCAACGACTTGTTTCTCATGGCGTATTTATGAGGGAAACGACCTGCCGGGGGCGGGCCGATCGTGCGGGCACCGCGTTTCGTTAACGGTGAGGCTCCATGCCTTGTAAGGATAGTGCCTCAGCGGCGACTAATGGAATGGGCTGTGTCAATGGGCCGCATCCTGTCCTCCGGATCGGTCGAGACCGGCATCCCAAATGCGCGACGAAAGGCAGCAAACCCAGCCACCTGATCCCGGAGATGAACATGAAACGCTCTTATGCATACCTGCTGTCACTCACCCTGCTCATTGCGCTATCGAACGCATCGTGGGGGGAAGAGCCCGGCCGCGTGCCGCAACTCGGCGAGCGCATTGCCGAGTTCCAGTCGCAGCGGCCGGCACCCGACCCGCAGCGGCGCACCGTCTTGGAGAAGGCCGCAGCGGATCTGGCTCGGGCCATGCCCGCACCAGGCCTCCCGGTCGGCAGCCTTGCGCCGGATTTCGCGTTGCCAGACGCCCTCGGTAACACGGTCCAGCTGCACGACCTGCTCGCACAGGGCCCGGTCGTGCTGGTCTTCTACCGCGGCGCCTGGTGCCCGTACTGCAATCTCCAGCTGCATGCCCTGAAGGAGAGTCTTCCGCATATCCAGCGCTACGGAGCCCGACTGGTTGCCGTCACACCTCAGATGCCGGACCGCTCCCGCAGTCAGATCGAAAAAGACGCCTATCCGTTCGCGATCCTGAGCGATCTCGACAACCGCATCATGCAGGCCTACAACCTCTATTTCGAGCTGCCGGAGGAACTGCGTAGGCTCTACATCGAGGATTTCGATCTGGACATCGCCGACTACAACGGTGAAGGACGTTACGGTCTGCCGGTGCCCGGCACCTTCATCATCGACCGGGACGGCGTCATCCGCACGGCCTTTGCGGATACCGACTACACCCGGCGCATGGAACCGGCGGCGATCATCGAGGCCCTGTCCGACATCGCGGCCACATCGGAAAGCGCGGCCGCTCGGCATCACTCAACGCAATCGCCCTAGATGGCAAAGCGTAAGGAGGACCGTTCATGTCAGCGGACACCCGCCCACTGGTGAAAGTCACCATCTTCTCCGATTACATCTGCCCATACTGCTATCTCGGCTGGTTGCGCCTGGAGAAACTGCGCCGCGACTATGATCTGAGGATCAACTGGTGCATGACCGAAATCCATGCTGACAACCCGCCCGAAGGCTGTCCGCCGACGGACATCGGATTTACCTCCGAACAATGGGGGCGCATGATGGCCGATCTCGACGTGCTCGCCGTCGAAGAAGGCGTCCGCTTCGCGGGCCTCGACTTCACGACCAACTCGCACAACGCACTGTTGCTGGCCGAGGCCGCCAAGGAGGAAGGGCGGGAAGCCTTCTACGCCCTGCACCGCAGACTGTTCGAGGTCTATCTCCGCGAAGGGCGCAACCTGGCCGACAAACAGGTGCTGCGTGAACTGGTGCACGCATTGAAACTCGATCCCGCCCTGCCCGATCGCGCCTGGAACGAACCCCGCTACGAGCGCCGGTTACAGGAGTACACGCTCGCCGCGCGGGAACTCGGCGTCAGTGTGACGCCGACGTTCTTTTTCGGTCCTCAGCCACTTATCGGCCTGCAAACCCTGGACACATTGCAAACCGCGGCCGATGCCTCACTGGCCCACGCAAGCAAGTCCTGAATATGGCGTACTTGTATAGAACGCATGCACAGCGATTGATTCCGGCAGTTCCAGAAGGTTAGTATCCTAACCACCATGGAGCAGGCCGATACCCACCGATTCAAAACATTGCTGGAACGCATTCGCGATGAACTGCTTGCCACGGACGATACCGGCCGAGACGCGGCCGGCACGGTCGTTCTGGACCAGTCCAGCGTGGGCCGTTTGTCGCGAATGGATGCCATGCAGAGCCAGGCAATCGCTATCGAGGCGCAACGGCGACGGGAACTGCAACTCAAGCGCATCGAGCTGGCATTGGCGCGAATCGCTGCGGCCGAGTACGGTGTGTGTATGGACTGTGACGAATACATCGACCCGCGAAGGCTGGAGATCGACCCTACGGCGACGCTATGCATTGCCTGCGCCAACAAACGCGACAGTTGACGGGCGATGGATGGTCAGCGTAACAGCAACACCGGCACCGTCGCATTACGGATCACGTTCGTGGTGGTGCTGCCGACCAGGAACCGGCGAATCACCGAGTGGCCGTAGGCGCCCATGATCAGCAGGTCGATGTCCTGCTCTCTCCGATAGTCGCACAGCACGCGCTCAACCTCCCCCGACCGCAGCACCGCGGGCGCCTCGAAGCCGGCGGCCGTGAGCGTGTCGCGCGCCCAGTCCAGTTGCGCGCGGTGCTCGGCGCTGTCCGCGCCGACCATCACCACATGGCAGGGCAGCCTGCGGAACAGCGGGCTGGCGGCGACCATCTCGACGCCCTTGCGCGTGGTCGCGCTGTCGTCGAAGGCGATCATCACCCGGCGCGGTTCGCGGTATTCGGGCGTAGTGACCAGGATCGGCCGGTGCAGCGTGCGCACCACGTTCTCCAGACGGCTGCCGACATGCTCGCCGAGATTTTCATCGTGCTTGCCCATGACCAGCAGACGGATCTGGTCTTCGAGCTCCACCAGGGTCTCCACGAGGTTGCCATGGCGCTGGAGTGTGGCGGGCTCGGCGACACCGTCGGCGACCGCGCGCTCGCGCGCCGCCTCCAGCATCAGCCTTCCCTGTTCCAGCGCCAGCCGCCCGCGCTTCTCGTCGAGCGCGGCGAGTTCCTCGAGCAGTGCTTCGCGGCTGCCCAGGCCGATGTTGCCGCTTAGATTGCTCTGGATCGGGTATTCGGACTTGTCGAGCACGTGCAGGAACACCAGCGGCGCCGTCATGCGCAGGCTGGCCCAGGCCGCGTAGTCGCATACGGCGGGTGATACATCAGTACCGTCGATGCAAGCAATAACCTTGCTCATCATGATCCCCTTGTCAGTGACCCATCAGCTTGGCGACGGCATCCGGTTTGTCGTGCACGGCGAAGCGGTCGACGATGGTTGTGCTGGCCTCGTTGAGACCGATGATCTCCACTGCCGTGCCCTCGCGGCGGAACTTAAGAA
This sequence comes from Gammaproteobacteria bacterium, assembly GCA_019911805.1. Lineage (NCBI taxonomy): Bacteria > Pseudomonadati > Pseudomonadota > Gammaproteobacteria > Gammaproteobacteria bacterium. The sequence goes on along the minus strand of JAIOJV010000052.1, from coordinate 3,640 downwards.
CCACCTTGTCCAGCGCGCTCACGGCCGTGATATCCCAGAAATGTGCCTGGCACAGGTCGATCGTCACCTTGTCGATGGCTTCCTTGAAGTCGAAGAACTCCACGAACTTGTCCGCCGAGGCGAAGAATACCTGGCCGACCACGCTGTAGGTCCGATGCAAACCGTCCTCGCTCAGCTCCGAGGTCACGTATTTGAAGTGCGCGACCTTGTTGGCGAAGAACATCGCCGCCAGCAGTACGCCGACGAACACGCCATAGGCCAGATTGTGGGTCGCGACAACCACGACCACCGTGGAGGTCATGACGATGCTGCTGCTCGGCGGGTGTTTCCTGAGATTCCGGAGAGACTCCCAGCTAAACGTGCCGATGGCCACCATGATCATCACCGCCACCAGCGCGGCCATCGGGATCTGCGCCACCCACTCGCCCAGAAACACCACCATCACCAGCAGGAACACGCCGGCGCACAGGGTCGACAGCCGGGTGCGGCCACCGGATTTCACGTTGATTACCGACTGGCCGATCATCGCGCAGCCGGCCATGCCGCCGAGCAGTCCGGAGGCGATGTTGGCCACGCCCTGGCCCTTGCATTCACGGTTCTTGTCGCTGGTGGTGTCGGTCAGGTCGTCGACGATGGTCGCCGTCATCAGCGACTCGAGCAGTCCGACCATGGCCAGCGAAACGGAATAGGGAAGGATGATGCCAAGCGTTTCCAGGTTCAACGGCACCTCCGGCCACAGAAACACCGGCAGCGTGTCCGGCAGATCGCCCATGTCGCCGACGGTGCGGATATCCATATCGAGCGCCATCGCGATCGCCGTCAGCACGACGATCGTGATCAGCGGCGACGGAACGGCCTTGGTGAGATAGGGAAACAGATAGATGATCGCGAGACCGCCGGTCGTCATGGCATAGACATGCCAGGTCACGTCCGTCAGTTCGGGCAGCTGTGCCAGAAAAATGAGAATCGCCAACGCGTTCACGAAACCGGTCACCACCGAGCGCGACACGAAGCGCATCAGCGAGCCCAGCTTGAGATAACCCGCGCCGATCTGCAACGTCCCGGTCAGCAGCGTCGCCGCCAGCAGGTATTGCAGGCCATGCTCCTTGACCAGCGTGACCATCAGCAGCGCCATCGCGCCGGTGGCCGCGGAGACCATGCCAGGACGACCGCCGGCGAAGGCGATGACCACCGAGATGCAGAACGAGGCATACAGCCCGACCTTGGGGTCGACCCCGGCGATCACTGAGAAAGCGATGGCCTCGGGGATCAGAGCCAGGGCCACGACCAGACCGGCGAGCACATCGCCACGCAAATTGGAGAACCAGTTGGACCGTACCGACGAAATCATTCCATCTTTCCTGTGAACCACGGCACGACCGGTGACGCAATGTCGCGAGGCCGGACAGACATCGCTGCCGGACGGCATGGTGGGTGTGTGCTGGGCAGATCAATAACAGCAAGACCGCATTCATTCCTGCGGCCCGCGGGAGAGTTCTGATAAGCGGAGTTATGGGGGTTGGATACGCATGAAGGGCGGCATCTTAAACGACCTCGGCCCCGCGATCAAGGCAGCACAGCGGATGCCGATTTTCCGCCTTATTCGCCGTCCACATCTGCCAGGACCATCCCGGCAACGGGCGAATGCGCCGCCGGACCGTTACTGTGGACCACCCAGGTGTTCTTGCCCTTCTGCTTGGCAAGATACATGGCATGGTCGGCGCAGGCGATCAGCTGATCCAGATCCTCACCATGCTCGCGATAGAAGCTGATACCGACACTGACGCTGATGCGGTAGGCGTTTCCGTCAACCTCGAACGGCTGGGCGATGGCGCGGATCAGCTTGTCGGCAATGCCGAACACGACCTCCCGGGAATAAAGGTTCGACAGCAGGAGGATGAATTCGTCGCCGCCGTGCCTAGCGATCGAATCGGTCGCGCGCAGGCTACGTTGCAGCCGCTTGGCCACCTCTTTGAGCACCTGATCGCCGACGGCGTGGCCCGCCGTGTCGTTGATCGACTTGAAGCCGTCGAGATCCATGAAAAAGACCGCGATGGGATGCGGATCGTCGCGCTTGGCCAGATTCACCGTCTGCTCGAATCGGTCGCGCAGCAGGACGCGGTTGGGCAGGCCTGTCAGGTAATCGTGTTCAGCCAGAAAGCGGATATGCTCGTCACGCGCCTTGCGCTCGGTAATATCGGAGAAGATCGAGATGTAATGGATGATCTCGCCGGATTTGTCGCGCACCGCCGTCAATGCCAGCCAGGCAGGATATACTTCGCCGTTTTTGGTGCGGTTGTGCACTTCTCCCTTCCAATGTCCGTCGCGGCACACCGCATCCCACATACACTTGTAAATCGCATCTTCCTGTAAGCCCTGACGCAGGAAAGCGGGTGAACTGCCCAACACCTCGTCGAGGTCATAACCGGTCATGGCAGTGAAGGCGGCATTGACCGACAGAATGCGATCCAGGGTATCGGTGATCATGATGGCCTCGCCGCTGTGCTCGAAGACCTTGGCGGACAGCTGGAGCTCGGCGGACTCCTGATGCTGTCGCGTCACATCCCGCAACTGCATCACGATCCCGGTCTCTGAGCCGCCCGGCACCTCATAACGGCTGGCGGCGCCTTCGGCGACGAACAGCGCGCCGTCGAAGCGGCGCATCGCCAGGTCATAGAGTTTCGACGGCCTGCCCGGCTCCAGCGCGAGGAGATTTTCCAACAGGTGTACGCGACCGCTACGGCGCGTATCGGTTGTCGAGTCCAGCAGAGTATCGAAGAGCATCCCGCGCGCGGTATCGGCAGTGACGGAGAACAGCCCCTCGGCGCTCGCATTCAGCCAGCGTATCCGCAGTTGCGTGTCCAGCACCAACAGCGCTTCGCCGGCGGCGTGCGCGAGATGGTACCAGCGGGAGTGCTCAACCTCTCTGGCAGGGTCTTCGGTCATTTGTGGCAGACGCCTGATATCTTGATATTTTTTGATTCTCTAGGAGATGATTTCAGCCGGAGTCAGCGACCTGATGGCACGCCGTGACCTGATTCGGTATTAGGAGAATACCTGCGCTGCATCCGGGTATCCTACAACAAGCGGGCACCCTCATCGACCTGTAAGCAGGACGCCCGACTGCTTAACGGCCTGATCGGGCAGCGAGCTTCGCCTCCTCAGTCAGTAAAGACCTTTAACCGAGGGGCTTTGCCCCCTCGCTTCGCGAGCCTCCCCCAAAACAAGCGCTGCGAGCAAACCCGGTGAAATGATTCGGAGGGAGGGAGTGAAGGAGCGGATCGGTCACGGCTTACCCTACTGACCGAGGCCAGTAAGGTTGCCGTGCCGTGGAGACTATGACCCGTCAGTCGGTCGGTCAGTCGCTACACGGAGACGAGCCGGATGCCCGCTCGTCCTGCCTGGTTCAAGGCAGCATCGCCTCCCCCACCGGGTCCAGGCCATACAAGCTCCGACTCCGCACCCAAGGGTCATCCCCAATGTAGGTGCCGGGAGCCCGTATCAGGCTTTCCGTTGCGGTCTGTGAGGGTCCCATTCTACCGCTTGGGCAGCATGCCCCACGCCGTGCCGAACCGAGACTGTGGACGCATAAACACGGCGCGGTAGGCTTCGGTTGATCGATGCCTACGTAGCCGTATAG